>CAZXRM010000078.1:0-6976 GCA_964642595.1 uncultured bacterium | reverse complement strand
GATATAAACCTCAGCGGTGCCAATGCCGGCGAATACTGGTTATTTACTGATAAAAATCTGGATTCTTTAAATTATAAAGACCACTTTGAAAACAAACTCAAATTGGCGCTTAATTATGGCGATTTAACTTTGCGCGGGGTGTTTTTTACCTGGAATCCGTCGCGTCCCAACCCGAACCGTCTGCAGTATATTGATTATAATATCGAATATAATAACGAGCCGATTGATATTCTTTACGGTACTTATTACCAGACTTTTGGTCGCGGACTGGTTTTGAACCAGTTCCTGGACGAAGATTTCAGAAATGACAACTCGATTTTTGGCGTGAAGGGTAATTTCAAATATTATAATTCGGAACTGACCATTCTTGCCGGCAGGCCGCGCAATATCTTTTTTGAGGAAAATTCATACCGGATTAAAAATGATACGACCGACCAGATGCGCGGGATTGATTTTACCACAGACCTGGTGCCTAAAGTAAAACTGGGCGGAAGGTATGTCCGGTATAACCGCAAGGTTGACTTAACACCCAAGGCATTCACCGAGATTTTTGGCGGAAATGTTGGTTTTATAATCGGACCATTCGAAGGATATGTCGAGTACGCACACCAACTCGGTTGTCATCCGGTGCTTGGCGGTCGGCTTACTGGCGACGGGCTTTTGCTCAGCACCAGCGTATCGTTTTCCGGGTTTGGCGCAACCTTTCAGATTATCAACTACGATTCAATCGGATTTGGCGGCGGCACTTATCGTTACAATGAACCGCCGACACCGATTAAATCCGGCATTTCGGTTAACCGCGGCACAGATGAAACCGGTTATGGTTTGTCGGTTTATTATTCACCGCTGGACAATCTTAATATCGAAATCAACCAGAATAAAGTTACAACCCATGATTTGAGTTATAACCGGTTCAAACAGATATTTTATTCTAACAGCACAATGGCGGGCGTAGTCGAACAGATTATAAAAGTAAAATCTAATCCCAATGAGAACCTGGAAATTATGGGCGGAATGGAGCGGATTACAAAACAGCAGATTGAACTGCCCATCAATAAAAAGACTGAAACGAAACCTTATCTGGGCGCAACTTATAATTTAGGCGAGTTTTTTGTCGAGGGCGAATACGAGCACGATTTTATTACGACCGACACGAGCCGGTATTATGACCATGCTTTGTCAGTTTCAATCGGCAAGTCAGAACTGTTTCAATTCACTCTCAGGTACGAGCGGCGCAGCCGGACACCGGACTGGCTTGTTTCCAAATTAGGAACTGAAAAATCCTGGCCGATGGCAGAACTTAGTCTGGATTTAACCAGCAAGCACAATTTACGAATAAGGGTTGGCGGTGAAAAAGGCGGGCTTGTTTGTTCGGGCGGAGTCTGCCGATTCGAAGAACCGTTTAAGGGCATCAAGGTAGTTTTTACCAGTACCTTTTAAGAATAATATGAAACCACTGATTAAACGGATTTCTACAGAAAAGAAATTAACCACTGAGAACACTGAATTCACTGAATTTTTTACTTCTGTGTCTTCTGTGGTTAGCAATATCCGTCTAATCGGTCTTATCCGTGGTTAAAAAATTGGTGTAATATGAAAAGATTAATTTTAATAATTTTAGTTTTATTAATTTGTGCGTTCGGGATATTCCAGGGTGTTAAAGACAATCAACTGATTGAAACCGAATCGGTCGGTTCGGTGATGTGTTTGTCCTGCATGGGACTGCAGCAATGAAAAAACCGCGCCCATTTATTTTAAGCCAGATAATTGCGACAATTGTGCAGTTGAGTTATTACCCTGCCTTGTGGACCGGTTTTATTTATCAGGGCGCGACCAAAAGATTTTGCGTGCCGATTTTAACCTGCTGGGGATGTCCATTATCAAGATTTGGTTGTCCAATGGGCGGCTTACAACATTTCATCGGTCTGCATCAGATTCCTTATTACATCGCAGGATTTTTCGGTTCGGTCGGGATTTTGGTCGGCAGAATGTCCTGCGCCTGGGTTTGCCCATTCGGATTTTTACAGGACTTGCTGTATCGGATAACCAAAATTAGGATAAAACTTCCAAACTGGACAACTTATACTAAATATGCAGTTCTAATTGGTGTTGCCGGTATTGCAGTATATTTAACCGCCGAACCATGGTTTTGCATGCTTTGTCCGGCTGGTATTTTAGAAGCGGGTATTCCGATAACTCTGGCAGACAAGACCGGCGACATAAAGGCATTGGTCGGCTGGTTGTTCAAGACTAAATTAGCAATATTGGTATTTGTTATTATATTCTCGGTTTTTATTAAAAGATTTTTCTGCCGTGTATTCTGCCCGATTGGCGCAATCTATTCGGTGTTTAACCGGTTCTCGCTGGTCAAAATGACCTATGATGCACAAAAATGCGGGGACAAGAAATGCGGTATCTGCCGAAAAGTCTGCCCGATGGATATAAATATTTACGACAACCCTAATGCCAAAGAATGTATCCGTTGTCTGGAATGCAAATACCAATGCCCCAAAGGCGCAGTCGGGGTTAGTTTAAAGCCCTAATAAATATCAGATTTTTTTGGTTGAGATAATAGCGGTTACGATAAGACCGCTTATTACCAATTTTATTACTGTGTCAATGTGTATATTTGGATTATAATTTTTCCGTGTTGCACAGCTAACACCCAAAAATCTGCATAAAACTTCTTTTAAAATTACAGATTCTTTTTCAGTTCTTTTTCGATGATGTTGCGGAAACGGTGGTGCGAAATGTAATGGTCGGCGAGCAGTCTTCCGTTGTTAACCAGACCAAAGGTCGCATAAACCGACGGTGTTTTTTGAGCGTGCCGTGCCGTGGTAATTTCGGTTACCTGCGGTTTCAATTTATGCTCGTTGGCGATTTCAACAATGCCCTGAATGCTGCGCGCGACCCACGGGCATTGATGGGTATAAAAAATATTCAAACCCTGGCATTTGGCAACTTTGTCTGGACAGCAGTTAATCTGTGGTTTTGGTCCTTTCTTCAATTGGAAAATCATCAGATTAAAAAACGGGTTGCAGCTTTCGACTGATTTAAACCCGTTCTTTTTGAATAAATTTTTATTGGCCATAAACGGACCGTCGCTGGTAATGACCGCAACCCCGAGTTTATCCTGCTTGGCTGCATCTTCAATGCACTCTTTTACCAATAACGAACCGTAACCGTGTTGTTTGTTTTTTGTCTTATAAACCCAGATACAATGAATGAACATATAACCCTTGGCACTGACCGCTCGCCAGGCATTTTCACCGGGAATATATTCGATAAAACCAATACACTCAGAACCGACTTCCGGATAAATAAGTTTTATCGTCAGCCCTTTGCTGAAATTCCTTCTAATCCATTCTAATTTTTTAAGATAACCTTCATTATCCGATGCGAGAAAACAGGTTGGCGGATACTTCTTGATATTTTTTCGATTCAGCGTGACAATCCGAATACCGTTATTTTCCAAATAATTCTCCAAATTTTATAATACAATATATTTAAATTATACAAAACAGAAAAAATAAAGCAAGAGTTTATTTGGAAAAGTTTCAAGAACTTACAATATTATGCCTTAAATATCAGACGGCCTGTAAATTGCTTGCGCTAAATTTTTGAATCTATGCTTTATCTGATATGTACTGGCAATATCCAAAACTGATTGGTCCGCTTTTAGTCAGCTCGCAGGGAAACTCAGCGCATTCAAAACAGAGCTTGACGCCTTTTTTTAATGCGCAGGTGCAGATTTTGCAGAACTTGTTTTCCCTTGGGATGCAACCTTGCTCGCCATTCGGGCAAGTGTGCTTGACCATCCTCGGACACTTTTCACAAGCAATCCCGCAAACGCCAATTTTCATAAAATAGTATGTAGCAAACAGAACACAGAATACAGGGAATACCTGTTTACTGTATACTGCCTACTGTATTCTCTTACTTCACAACAACAATCTTTTCAATCTGCTTATAATTGTCACCTTCGGCTTTAATAAAGTAGATGCCGTCCGCAACCTGACGGTTATGTTCATCGCATCCGTTCCAGGCAATAGTGTTGACTTCGGATTTCATCAACTCGTCAACATACGATTTCACAATTCTACCCGACGCATCATAGATTGCTATCTTATCAACGGTCAGGTTGGTCCACGAAATATGAAAATTAGTTCGGCTTAGCCGCGGACATACAGAGAATTTACCTTTAGATATTGAACCTTGAACACTTGGCTCATTGACAGCGGGTGGATAATTGCCACCGCAGATTAAAAGCACATGACCTGTGCCAGTGACCGAACCCTGAGTTCCAACCAGCACATCCTGACGACCGTCGCCCGAGATATCCAGAACCGCGCGCACCGAATATATCAACTTGTTTTCCGCATATGACCAGATTAAATTACCATTCGCGCCGCTTAAGCAAAAGACCGTACCCGGTGTCTGGTTGCCACAAATCACATCCCGTTTATTATCGCCATTCAAATCCTCAATCGCATCAACGGTCCAGACATTACTACCGGTCGGATACGACCAGTAGATATTTCCGTTGGTTCCGTTCAGCACATTAAAGAAACTTACATTATTCACATTTGCCACAGCAATGCCCGGCTGGTGCGGACCAATCAAATCCGGAATCGCAACAACTTTCACAACCCAGCCGCCGACCGATGAAGTCCATAAGACATTACCATTGGCACCACTGAAACAATAAACTATACCGTTCCACGAACCAGCCACGACTTCAAGTTTTCCGTCGCCATTTATATCCGGAATCGTTATCACTGACTGTACATCCTGTCCGCACTGGTAAGACCAGAGATAAGATGTTGTCAAACCGCTTGAAGCACCGGATACACAATAAACCCTTTTATCATAACTGTTTCCCCAGGCACCACAAATTGCATCAATGACGCCGTCGCCATTTACATCCGGAATCCAGTTCACTGTGCCAATCGCATCGAGCGCGCGGAACTGCCAGATAATCGAGCCGTTGGCACCGGAAAAACAGTACATACTTCTCGGTCCGCCGCCCGCAGTCTGGTTTCCGCCAACGCCGGCAAGCACTTCGCCGATTCCGTCACCGGTAATATCCGGCATTGGTTTAACTGAATAAACCCAGCCGCCTTCGCCGTCATACAAATGTGTATCATAATACCAGATAATCTGACCGTTCAGAGAATTTATCGCATAAATCGAGCGGTCACCCCATGCCGTGCCCAGAAGAATATCAAGTTTTCCGTCATTATTATAATCATCACCCTGCATCAGACAATCATCGCCATAACCGCCGGTAAAATCATTATCGCCGATTCCCCACTGCACAACGCCCTGACCAGAACCGTTTCCCCAATAAGTGTTCAGATGCTTTTTACCCGTCATATTTGTGCCGTAACACTCAGCCGCAATATCAATGACGCTGTCATTATTAATATCAATTATCGGAGCAACGCAGACCACATTATCCGGAAAACTATACGACCAGAGCAATTGACCGCCGGTTGAAATATTCGGAATGCCGTTAACGACAAAATCAATAGTATCCGGTGTGGGCATCGAATTACAATAAAACTTCATAAAACCCCAATATGGACCAGTGGCATTTGGTCTTGTAATAACCTGCACATAAGTCGTCTCAAGACAATTCAAAGAAATGGGAAAAGATGTTATGCCGCCGAAAAACCGCGGGTCTGAACATTTAATTGAATCAATGGTCAGGGTTGGCAGCCCTTGATTAACAATTCGCAAAAAGAAGTCTTTCACGCAATTCACCCTGACATCGCTAAAATTATAACTGTTTACATTCGCAGCCAAAGTTGGCGATGCGTAAACACCCTGACCCTTGAGCGCGCAATAGACCGTTTCCTCATCCGGGTCATCCGACACAATCCCGACACTCCCGGTATAAAATCCAAATGCCGGAGGCGTAAAATCAGTTGCTATCGCAGTAAATGCACCCGGCGCCAGTATATGGGAATAAGTCTGGCTTGGCAGAAATACCGGGTTGGTCGAAAAGACCGTATCAATCGTCAATGTATCAGTGCCGACATTAGTCACACTTATTCCCAATCCCGGGCTGGTGTTAATCACAACATTACCGTAATTATAAGATGTCGGCGAAATCTGAATATCGGGCGTGCCCGAGCCGGCCAGATCAATCTGATAAGCAACCTTGCCGGTTGTTGAAGGACCATTGGCAACAATCCACAAATACTGTCCGTCCCAAGCCAAACCGCGCGGGTGAATATTCGGCGACTTCATTGAATCAACAATCTGATGTGTATTTAAATTAATCTTATACGCACTGCTCGTGGACTGATAACCAGAACTGCTGCCGCTATCGTTACACACCCACAGATAATTACCGTCCCAGGTTGCGCCCCAGGGCTGGGGAATCTGCGGGGTGTCAAAACTGTCAAACGGAATACCGGTCATTTTATTAAGACCATAAACCCGGCCATCCGGACTATAATACAGACAATGCCAGAGATTATGACCATCATTAGCAAGACCAGCCATATACTCCTTGTGGGCTTTAAGTGTTCTAAGCCGCGCGCCGGTAATAGTATCAATCAATAAAATCGTATCCGGACCCGAGCACTGGCTCGATATCCACAAACTGCCGTTATTAATCGTATCAAATGCCAGACCATAACAAGAACCGCTCGACCAATTAGCCGGTCGCCAGGTAATCGTTTTTAAAATATTGCCGTTGGCCGGGTCGATTCGATACAGATACTGATTAGCTGAACCGCCATAGGTTCCGCACCATAAAGCCGAACCATCCCAGCATAAACCAGAAGCGTTAGCTGGTGCGGTAATTGCATTAATCACAGTCTGGGCTGATGCCAGACTGACTAACATAAGAAATAAAACTAAGTATTTCATAAAATCCTCCATACATAAACTGTTTTTAAACCACGGATTACACGGATTTTTGCAGTTATTATTTTGTGCTAATCCTGTTATTAATCAGCGCCAA
>CAZXRM010000077.1:2368-7015 GCA_964642595.1 uncultured bacterium | reverse complement strand
AATAATGCGACATCAATTTTTGACATTAGGACTATCTGCCGATTGAAACTGGACAGTCTGAATATCATCAACAGTTCTTCTTCTGGTCCGGCTGTGCGGTTTTTGTACGGCGCGTCCAATAATCGTATTGAGAAGTGCGATTTGCAGAGCAATAGTGCTTCATCGGGAGTGGTATTTTTCTATTATGGTACGGCATCGGTTGGCAATATTGGTAATATTATCAGCAATTGTAAAATTTGTGAATACACAACCAGTCCGGGCTTTGGCGTTTATTTTAACGGCTCGTCCAACCCTTCGGAAAACTATGACGATTCGATTATCAACTGCTCGATTTATAATTTCAGCAATACCGGCATTTATATCGCAGCCAATGCAGTAAATACTGTTATACAGGGCAATGATATTTATACGGAAAATCAGCAGCCATACCAAACCCTGCAGGGCATAACAATTACATCATCTACGGTCGGTGGCACGAAAATTATCGGTAATAAAATTAGAGATTTCTGGACTTCGCATGCAACACCAATCTTCCGCGGGATATTTTTAAACGGTGGTTCGACCTCACTTGCGACTTTAATTGCCAATAATTTTATTTCAATAGATGCGAACCAGACACACCAAGCCGCGACGATTTATGGTATCTGCGAGGCATCGGCAGCAAATAACAAGTTTGACATTTATTTCAATTCGATTTACATCGGCGGCGAAAATCTGACGAGCAGCCAGCCGACTTACGGTTTTTATCGCAGTTATGCGACCGCGGTCAATTTAAAAAATAATATTATTTATAATAACCGAACGCAGACTAGCGGTTCGGGAAAACATAGCACAATCTACTGCACAAATACTGGTGCGGGGCTGATTTCGAATAATAATGACCTGTTTATTGCCGACACGACCGGTATAAGCGGGCAGATTCTGGGATGCTGGTATCCGGCTTTGTGCACGACTTTGACTCAATGGCGCGCGCAATCGGGTCAGGATATGCAGTCAATCAGTTCTAATCCGACTTTCATTGGCGGAAATGATTTGCATATAAATTCCAGTTCAGTAAATGTTGATAGAAAAGGCATACCAATTACGGGAATGACAGCGGATTTTGACAATGATGTGCGTCATCCTTCGCATCCGGATATCGGCGCGGATGAATATTTTCCAGACCCGCCGGCATATTTTACATTAGTCAGTCCAGACTCGGGCGCAACTTGGCAGAGATTGTACGGACAATTAGTGTGGCATAAATCAGTGCGCGCTGAGTATTACGATGTTTATCTTGATACAATCACTCCGCCCGTAAAAAAGGTATCGGGTTTACAGCCGGATACATTCTATAATTATTCGCATTTACTGCAGACCAGAAATTATTTCTGGCGGGTTGTTGCGCATAACGATACGAATCCGTCGGAAGAAAAAAATGGAACCACAGATTACACAGATTCTCACAGATTAATAAATCAGTCAAATCCGTCCAATCCGTGGTTAAATTCAGAACGAAGTTCGGTTATGTCTAATATCTGGAAATTTACTACAGTCACTTTACCGCTGGCGCCGACTAACCTGGTATTGTCTCAAATCAGCAGTTTTGGTATGAGATTAAAATGGAAAGATAATTCTTCGAGCGAGAGCGGATTTTATATCCGGCGCGACACTTCGACAAGCGGGCTATTCCCGATAATTGATTCGGTTGTTGCGAACGAGACAACTTATATTGTGACCAATCTCGTGGCAAATACCCACTATTTCTGGCAGGTCTCGGCATTTAATTTATGGGGCGAGACCGAACCGGTCGCAAAAGACACTTACAGTTTAGCCCAGACCCCAGGTCTGCCTTTGATTACTGAAGTCAGTTTTACAACTATGAGATTTTATCTCAACTCACTAGAAAATCCTACCTATACCAGATTTGTAGTCAGAGTGACCGATGAGGCAAAATCAGTAAGATATCTTAATACAAGCGGAAATTTGGTGAGTGATACGGTTTGGGCAACAAGCGCTGATTTTGGCGGCACGGCCGGCAAACAGGTTATTGGTTTAGAGTGCAACACTGCTTATACTTTTGAAATTAAAGCCCGCAACCAGTATAAAATTGAAACGAATTATGGTCCGTCGGCAAGCCAGGCGACTCTGCCGGCAATGGAACTGCCGTTCGGTGAATCATTCGAGCAAACCACTTTTCCACCTTACGGCTGGAGCCAGCAGATAATTGTTACGGGCGGCACAAACTGGACAAGGGTTTTATCGGGCACAAATCCAACTCAAACACCATACCACGGTATCGGACAGGTTAGATATAATTCTTACAATGCACCAAACGGCTCGCATGCGCGATTGATTACACCGCCTTTGAATTTAAGTTCAATGCCGGATGCCGATTTGAAATTCTATATGTATCACAACAATGCGGCAGGCAATGATTCAATCGTGATTGAAACTTCGAGCGATTTGGGCGTAACCTGGCAGAGATTAGATAGAGTCAACCGATATAGCGCAACTAATCAATGGCAGTGTCACACATTGTCGCTGGATATGGTTATCGGCAATGTTGCGATGGTTGCCTTCCACGCATACAGCACAGCCGGCAATAATATGTATCTGGATTCGATTGCAGTTGAACCGTTGTCCGATGTGATGGTGAGCGCAATCACAAGACCGATTATTGTTGAACAGAAAAGAGTTAGTTTTACACCGCAGGTCACGGTGAGAAATTCAAGCAGCCAGACCGAAACGATTCCGGTCAAATCCGAAGTCTGGAAACCAGGCAGCGGTTTTAGCGAAAGTTTTGAAAATACGACTTTCCCGCCAACCGGTTGGGTTGTTTATAATAACGACGGAGGCAGTGAGCGCTGGAAGAGAAATACGACTAATCCTTATCAGGGCAGTGGTTGTGCCTCAAGTTCGACTGACGGTTCAAGCATAAGAAACGATGACTGGCTTATATCACTGCCGATTTATATCGAAAACAACAACGAATTAAGATTCTGGTGCCGGACCAGCGCAGCCGGCAATGATACGATGGAAGTTTGGCTGTCGCCGTCGGGCAACGCAATCAGTAATTTTACTTCACGACTCTCGGCTTTTGGCGTGCGCAACACGACCTATCAGGAAAAAATAATATCATTAAGCGGTTATGCCGGACAGACCGTATATCTGGCATTGGTCAATAAAGGATTAAACCAGGGAACAATCTATTTAGACCATATTACAATGAACTATCAGACTCCGGTGCTCTTATACCAAGATATTGATACAGTGATTGTCTCGGGCAATGAGGCGGTCAGCGAAGTTTATTTCCGTCCCTGCACTTTGATGACCGAGGGCGACTACCTGTTCAAATCATATACCGAATTGGTGACCGATAGAAATCCGCTCAATGATTTGATGATAAGAAATTTCACGGTTGAGCCGATTGCAATGAGTTTGACATCGCCTTTTAATAACTCTTATACCAATGACAGCACACCGTTTTTTGACTGGTCGGATATTTTCGGAGCAACTTTGTATCGCATTCAAGTTGCAATTGATTCCAGTTTCACAACATTGGTTATCAATCAGACCACGCCGTTTTCTTTCTGGCAGGTGCCGGATAATAATTATCTTGCGGATAATAATTATTACTGGCGGGTGCGGGTTGAAACACCAGTGCCAGCCGACCCGTACAGTCCGGTTTGGAAATTTACAATTGATACGGAAGAACCATTAATGCCGAGTTTGGCTTTACCGCCCAACGGTGAACAGACTAATAATGTTAGACCGATATTTACCTGGATGCAAATTCCGGATGCGGCAGAATATAATTTAGTCATCAGCGCGGATAAAGACATTGTTTATGATACAATAATATCTGATACATCGCACCAACTTATCAGGGATTTGACACAAGCCAGTTACAGCTGGTATGTGCGCGCGCAGGATTTAGCCGGGAACTGGAGTCAGGTTGGCGAGACCAGAACATTTACGATTGATTTGAGTCCACCGGCAGTACCAATACTCATTTCTCCGATACCGAACGAAGTAGTTAATGTCCGGACCCCGACATTTATCTGGGGCTTGGTGGACGATGCGGTCGAATATAACTTTGTGATACTTGCGGTCAAAGATACAATTATCACAGACACGACTTGCACCATACCTTTAAACCGCGGAAACTATCAGTGGAAAGTTCGGGCTCGCGATTTAGCCGGCAACTGGTCGGATTTTACGGCTAACCGCTCGTTCTCGATTCAACTGGAATGGGCAAAGCAATCGCCGATGATGGCGCGTCTTCCGGGAAAGTTTGTCAAAGACGGTGGGGCGCTGGTTGCAGCAGATACAATGATATTTGGTTTCCTTGGCAACAAGACCGGCGAGTTTTTATGTTATGGAATACCTTATAATATCTGGTCGGCAAAAGAGACAATGCCTTATACAATCAAACCCGGCTATCCGGACAAAATCAATAAGAAAAAAGTGGGCAAAGGCGCGGCAATGTGCTATGACGGCGACTCGATAATCTATGCGACCAAGGGCAACGGCACTTATGAATTCTGGGAATACAATATAAATCAGAACACCTGGACCGCACGAACATTTATCCCGTCGTCCAAAGCACCCAAGGGCGGTTCCAGTCTCATCTTCTATAATGGTATGGTCTATCTTTTAGCCGGC
>CAZXRM010000077.1:0-2268 GCA_964642595.1 uncultured bacterium | reverse complement strand
ATCTATGCAATAAAAGGCGGCGGCAAACAGGACTTCTGGTCATACTCCAATAACACCTGGGTTGATTTGTGCACAGTGCCAAGACTGAACAAAAAATCAGTGCCCAAAGCCGGCGCATCATTGACTTTTGCTAATGATGTGGTCTGGCTCTTAAAAGGAAATAACGATGTAGAATTCTGGAAATATATTCCAGCAATAGAGAAGGCAAAAGTCCATAGTCCACAGACGATAGTAAATAACCAAGACCTCGCTACTCACTACTCGCTACTCACTACTTCGCTTGAAGTCAGCCCTAATCCTTTGAATGACTATGCAACAATTCATTACAATGTGCCGATTGCCGGTAAGGTTTCAATCAGACTTTACAACGCAACCGGCGAATTAATCTCAACATTACTTGACGAATACAAATCCGCTGGTTTTTACTCTTTGGAATTTGGGAATTGGTCATTAGACATTCCTCAGGGTGTTTATTTTATCAAATTCGAAAACGGCACGGAAAAATCAGAAGTGAAACTGATTGTGCAATAAATATAACATTGTAGGAGCGACTTCTCAGTCGCGATAAAAACATCGCGGTTAGGAAACCGCTCCTACTTTTTTCGGACTCGCAAAAACGTCACTACTGTTATTGCGGATGCGAAGCGTAGATGGAGTCCGCCTCAGGCGGACGACATCAACAATCTCTTATTTACCTTCGCCTACCTAAATATATTACGCAGGCTAAAGCCTGCGCCTACCAATTAAAATAATGGGGTAGCCGCAACTTTTAAGTTGCGCTGCTATATAATTAAGAACATCTTTCTGTCATTGCGGACGGGTAGAAATAATTCGGTAGGAGCGACTGCTTGCTATCGCAAGAGCAAGGCACCCAGTCGCGATAAGAAAATCGCGGTTAGGAAACCCCGCACCTATTTATGAAGTTGTGTAAATTATAATGAAATGTCTTCATTAAAACTGCACCGCATTTGAAAATAGGTGCGGGGAAACTGCTCCTACCTTAAAATTAAAAATGTGATTCGCCCTTTTTCTTTTAAGTCTATTTATATATAGACATAATTTCAAGCGAAATTTTCCGTTATCGCGTTAATAACCAATAACTAACTCTTAAAAACTATTACAGATGCTGTATAGTATAGGGAATTGACTTTAAGGTCGGTCTGGCGGTTGAATTAGCGGTTAAAATAGATGTGAACTTCAGTCTTTATTTCGATAGGGATTTTATCATCTAATTCAACAAGTGAATCATCATATATCCCAAAACACAATCGGACAGATAACACAAAATCTATCACGGATTGAATCAGATATTCAATCAGCAGGTGATGAAAGGATAGGATTAGAATGTCGGGCAGGGAATGATATAAGAAATTACCAAAGCAAAAAGAAAAATGATTTTGAATATATTGTTTTGTAGGGCAGGCCTTCTCGTTGCGAGCCCGTTTGCGTGTTAGGTCTGCGGGTAGGGCAACCCTTTAGGGTTGCGAAGATTAAGCACGGCTAAAGCCGTGCCCTACAGAACAGAAAAGCACAACTAAAGCCCTGCCCTACGAAACAGCAAATAGCTATTGGTTATATTTATTGTAGGGCAGACCTTAAGGTCTGCGAGGTTAAAGAGGAAAAAGCACGGCTAAAGCCGTGCCCTACAAAATAAGTCCTACATAGTCATTTTTGATATGTCAAATTCAAAAGAACCGAGAAATTGGTATTCCATAAAATCTCTAACTAATTCTTTCCTGACCGGATTATTAAAAATGTAGTTGGCAACTTTTGTTGTTTGTTCTTCTTTTCTTAATATATGTTCATAAAAATTAGTTTGCCAAAGTTTCTTTTTAGATTGTTCTTTATAATAATAACTTGTATATTGTTTGTAATCAGATATAAATTTCATCAAATCAGAATTATCATTTTCACCTTCAATTAAAAGATGAAGATGATTGGGCATAAAACAGTAAGCCCAAACCTTGAATCCGAAAACTCGCGATTTCTTCTTGAGCGTTTCGATTAGCCAATTTGCTAATTTTTCATCTCGGAAAAACGCTTGTTTATTATATGTACATAGAGTTATAGAATAACGGTAGCAACCTTTATAATCGAAGCATTTAAGATGAACACGCTTTTTGTATTTAATCATCAGATGTTTGTATGTTATCAGATAAATTACACCTGTCAATATTTTTATTGTAATGCTACAGTTTTGCTTGTCATTTTTTGTAGGGCAGACCTTTAGGTCTGCGAGGTTAAAGCACAGCTAAAGCAGTGCCCTAC
>CAZXRM010000076.1:3351-7066 GCA_964642595.1 uncultured bacterium | reverse complement strand
CTCTATAAAAGAATAAATATTTTGACGCAACGCAAGTATATCAAGATAACAAAAAGCTGGACGGAAAAATTTTGACTTGAGTTTCCCCATTTCTTTATTTAAGAATCACAAATAAAAAAATATTTATTTGATGACATGTTTTCTTCTGTTCTGAAATATTCGTTACTTAAATAAATTTAGCCCAAATTTTGGGAAAACTCCTTTTATATTCAAAGAACATTTGAGTACCCGCACTTCAATTTCATGTGTGTAGGTGAATCTGGGGTTTCAAATATAATTTCACTGCATTCTGTATTTTCAGTGGTTGATTTGTTTACGTGTGTTTTCTGTGACCTAATGAATCTTTAAATTAATATTTTAGTCTAAAAAATAGTATGAAACTTGATAAATTTACACGAAAAACGGTTGAAGCTTTAGAACTGGCTCAGAATACAGCGAGTGAGTTTGGGCATCAGGAAATTAATCTTTCCCATATTCTTTATGCCTTGCTCACTCAAGAGGATTCTTTAGTCCAGCAGATTTTAAGCAAGATTAATGTCCCAGTTGCTGATTTTCAAACTAAAATAAAGAGTGAATTGGAGAAACAACCGAGTGTTGAAGGTGCTGGACAATTATATATTTCAAAAGAAGTAAATACATTGCTGACTAATGCGGAAAATGAAGCGAAAAAGATGGGCGATGAATTTGTTGCTACTGAGCATATTCTTATAGCGTTGTGTAAAATACGCTCTGGACCAATTCATAATCTATTCAAGGAATTCGGCATCACCGAAGATAAGATTTTATCAGTATTAAAGACAATCCGCGGTAACCAGCGAATTACTGATTCTGAAGCAGAGTCAACTTACCAAGCATTACAAAAGTTTTCCCGAGATGTTACAGAATTGGCAAAACAAGGCAAGTTAGACCCGGTGATTGGGCGAGATGATGAAATTAGAAGAGTTATTCAAGTATTATCAAGACGAACAAAAAATAATCCGGTCTTGATTGGCGAAGCAGGTGTTGGTAAAACTGCAATTGTTGAAGGTCTGGCTCAAAGAATCATTAGGGGAGATGTGCCGGAAAGTTTGGTAGATAGGAAACTGGTATCGCTTGATATGGGTTCTTTAATTGCTGGCACAAAATACCGCGGTGAGTTTGAAAACCGACTTAAAGCAGTATTAAAAGATGTGTCAAGTTCGGAAGGTAAAATTATTCTTTTTATTGACGAATTGCATACGGTCGTTGGTGCTGGTGCTGCTGAAGGCGCAATTGACGCGGGAAATATTTTAAAACCAATGCTTGCCCGTGGTGAACTTCGTTGTATTGGTGCGACAACATTAAATGAATATCGAAAGTATATCGAAAAAGATAAGGCATTGGAAAGAAGATTTCAACCGGTCTATGTTAACCAGCCAACGGTCGAAGATACGATTTCTATCTTAAGGGGATTAAAAGAGCGATACGAAATTCATCATGGCGTTAAGATTTCTGATGCGGCATTAGTTTCAGCAGCTGTTTTGTCGAACCGTTACATTACTGACAGATTTTTACCAGATAAAGCGATTGATTTGGTTGATGAAGCAGCAGCAAAACTGAAGATGGAGATTACTTCAAAACCGCTTGCATTAGATGAAGTTGATAGAAAGATAATGCAATTGGAGATGGAAAAATTATCTCTAAAGCGGGATTCGGCAGGAAAAGATGTTTTGGCACCGATTGAAAAAGAGTTGGCTGAACACAAAGAAGAGAAGAAAAAACTGGATTTACAATGGCAGCAGGAAAAGGGCATTTTAGTAACAATAAAGAATTTGAAAGCAGAAATTGAAAAGACCCAGCACGAGATTGAGCAAGCAGAAAGAGTATATGATTTGAATAAAGCAGCCGAACTAAAATATGGGAAATTAGCAAATCTAAAAAAGGAACTTAAGAAAAAAGAAGATGTATTATCAAAGGTTGAGAATAAAGGTAAAACTTTATTAAGAGAACAAGTAACTGAACAAGATATTGCTGACATTGTCTCAAAATGGACTGGAGTACCGGCAGAAAATATTCTCGAATCAGAACGAGAAAGACTCCGTAACCTGGAAGATTATCTGCATAAGCGGATTATTGGACAGGACCAAGCAGTCAATGCAGTTGCGGATTCAATCAGAAGAGCAAGAGTTGGTCTGGGTGATAGAAATCGTCCAATTGGCAGTTTTATCTTCTTAGGACCAACCGGTGTTGGTAAGACCGAACTTGCAAAAACACTTGCTGCATTTTTATTCGATGCTGAAGATGCGATGGTCAGAATTGATATGAGCGAGTATATGGAAAAACATACAGTTTCTCGTTTGATTGGTGCACCACCGGGTTATGTTGGTTATGAGGAAGGCGGACAATTAACCGAAGCAGTTAGACGGCGGCCATATCGCGTTATTCTATTAGATGAAATCGAAAAAGCACATCCTGATGTATTCAATGTTTTACTACAGATTTTAGATGACGGCAGATTGACTGATGGACAAGGGAGAACAGTAGATTTTAAAAATACGATTATTATTATGACATCAAATGTTGGGACAGAATTGTTGAGTAGTGAGAAGCGAGGAGCGAGGAGCGAGGAGAAAGACAAATCATTACTTAATGATATTTTGAAACGAACCTTCAGACCGGAGTTTCTTAATCGAGTTGATGAGATAATTGTATTTAATTCACTAACTAAAGATGATATGAAAAAGATTGTTGAGTTACAATTAAAGCAGTTAAAAAAGCGATTACAAGAAAATGATATTGATATAACAATTAGTGAGGCGGTTAAAGAGAAGATTGTTGATGAAGGTTTTGACCCAGAATATGGTGCAAGACCATTAAAGAGAACAATTCAAAGATTGCTTGAAAATCCTTTAGCAAAGTTTTTATTGGATTCCAAGCCAGCAAAGATTGAGGTTGAGATTAAAAGAGGGGAAATAGTATTTGAAACAACAATTTAAAATTAACCCAAATCAATAATATGTCATTGCGAGTGATAACGAAGCAATCTTTAACTATTAACAGGAGGAGATTGCCACGGTCGCTATGCTCCCTCGCAAAGACTAATTATATAGATAATATATTATTCAGATTTTATTTCCCGATTTATTGACATCTGTGATATAAAAAGTTAAAATACAAGATAAGAAAGGTGGTAAATACTATGAAAAGAATATTGTTATTGCTACTTGGAATAATTACGATGAGTTTTGCACAATATAGTCAATCTGAACCAATGCGAATGTGGGGGTTCGGATTCGTTACGTTTGTTTATCTCGTTTTGGGTTTCTTTTTATTTTCGGTTATTTTTTGGTTCTGCTATAATTGGATTGCTAAAGATAAACCGAAAAAGGAATGTGAAGACAAAGAGAAAAAGGAAGAGACAACTTCAAATTAACTCGATACATCTTTTTAAGAATTCATCTGCATAAAGACAAAACAATATGTTAGTTTCTGAATTCGAATATAATCTACCCAAAGAATTGATTGCACAGGTTCCGTCGGATAAAAGAGAAGAATCACGGCTCTTGATATTAGACCGCAGGAATGGTGAAATCAAAGAGACAATATTCAGAAACATTATTGATTTGTTACGAACTGGCGATTTATTAGTGCTTAATGACACAAAGGTAATTCCGGCACGGATTTATGGTAAATTAGACGGAAAAGAAAAAGAAGTAGAATTGCTGTTATTGCGTAAAATCGAGCATAATATCTGGGA
>CAZXRM010000076.1:0-3251 GCA_964642595.1 uncultured bacterium | reverse complement strand
GTAAGGATAGTCCAATTTACTTGTGATGATGTTGATACATTATTAAAAGAGCAGGGAGAAATCGCTTTGCCACCTTACATCCAATCAAGACAGGCAGATATCAACCGTTATCAGACAGTATATGCCGAAAAAAAAGGCGCAATCGCGGCACCGACCGCTGGTTTGCATTTTACTCCTGAATTGTTAAAAGCAATCGAAGATAAGAGAATTGAAATAAAAAAGATAACGCTGCATGCCGGACTCGGAACTTTCCGACCGGTCAAAGTCGAGCAAGTTGAAGAACATAAAATGTATTTCGAAGAATTTGAAATAAGTCAAGAAGTCGCAAATGCAGTCAATAAGGCAAAACAAGATAACCGAAGAGTGATTGCAGGTGGTACAACCGTTGTAAGAACTTTGGAATCACAAGCGTTTTATGATAAAAATATCGGTCAAATCAAACCGAATAAAGGAATGACTGATTTGTATATTTATCCGGGTTATAGTTTCACAATTGTTGATGCAATGCTGACCAATTTCCATCTACCCAAATCAACGCTTTTAATGCTGGTTAGTGCGTTTGCTACCAAAGAATATATCTTTAATGCCTATGATTATGCGATAAAGAATAAATTCAGATTTTATAGTTTTGGCGATGCAATGTTTATTGTATGATTACAGCGATAAAAGAAAGATTACACAGATTATAATGGAACCATTAAAAATATCCGATATCGTCAAAGCAACCAAAGGTAAATTAATCCAAGGTCAAAAGAAACTTCAAGTTTTAAATATCAGTATTGATTCCAGAACACTCAAGGTTGGTGATATGTTCATCGCAATCAAAGGGAAATTAACAAATGGACATACCTACGTTCCAGAAGTTTTGCAAAAAGGGGCATCATCAATAATCGTTGAGGATGAAAGAGTCGAATTTGAGCAATGGAAAACAATCAGTATTATTAAAGTAGAGAATACGACCAGAGCACTGGGTGATATTGCAAGATATTATCGTAGTAAATTCAGTCCGAAGGTAATTGCAATTACCGGCAGTAACGGTAAAACCACGACCAAAGAAATGATTGACCAGATTCTTAAAACAAAACATAACACGGTGACCGCACCTGCCAGTTATAATAACGATATCGGCGTGCCTTTGACAATATTACAGATAAATAATGAAACCGGGATATTAGTTTTGGAAATGGAGATGAACGAACTGGGCGGAATCAGAAGATTATGCGATATTGCCCAGCCCGATATCGGGGTTATCACCAATATCGGTGATACGCATCTGGAATTTTTATACACACGAGATAATGTTGCACAAGAGAAATCAGAATTGCTCGAGGCAATTCATAACAAAGGCACGGCGATATTAAATGCGGATGATTCGGCGATAATCGAAATGTGGGAGAGATATAAATTCAAAAAAGTCGTTCTGTTCGGCATTGATAAATTTGCAAATATTTATGCGAATAAGATTGTCAACCTGAATGAGCAAGGGACAGAGTTTTTGGTATGCAATAAATATAAATGCCGATTGAATATACCGGGGGTTTTTAATATCTACAATGCATTGGCGGCAATAAGCGTTGCCCGAGAAATGAATTGTCCATTTGAAGAAATCATTCCAGCGCTCGAAGCATTTAAACCGGCATTGATGAGGATGCAAAAAATCGAGATGGGCAAGATTACGCTTTTTAATGACAGTTTTAATGCCAATCCGCAATCAGTTATGGCAGCATTAGAAACATTTGATAAATTTGAATGTTCGGGTAAAAAGGTTGTGGTATTAGGCGATATGCTCGAATTAGGGCATCGCAGCAATGAACTGCATCAAAATATTGGCAAAAATATTCCGGATTCGATTAGTATTCTGATAACCGTCGGCAAACAGGCAAAACAGATTGCCGAAGGTGCTAAAACATTTAATAAAAAACTGGATGGCATATTTGTCTTTGACCGTATTCAGGAAGTTACGGATAAACTGGTTGACATTCTTGCAAATAACGATAAAATACTTATTAAAGGTTCACGATTAATGAAACTGGAAGAGATAGTAAATAAACTTAGAGAACATTATAAGGACGCAGATAAACGCTGATAATAAGGATTAAGATTTAATCTGCGAAAATCAGCGTCCCCAAAATTTATATTATGGCAAAACTGAAACCAATTAAGATAACTGATACAACGCTGCGCGACGGTCACCAGTCATTATGGGCGACCCGGATGAAGATTGATGAGATGCTTCCGATATTAAAGCAATTGGACAAAGTTGGTTACTGGTCTTTGGAGATGTGGGGCGGTGCGACTTTTGATGTTGCAATGCGGTTTTTAAACGAAGACCCGTGGGAGCGACTTTCGTCAATACGAAAAGAAGTTAAAAAGACCAAACTCCAGATGTTATTACGCGGGCAGAATGTAGTTGGTTATCGCAATTATCCAGATGATTTGCTGGAAGCGTTTGTCGAAAAAACAGCCGAACAGGGAATGGATATCTTCCGTATTTTTGATGCTTTAAATGATATTCGTAATCTCAAATCGGCAATAAAATTCGTTAAGAAACATAAGAAATATGTGCAGGGAACTTTGTGTTATACCATCAGTCCGGTGCACACGATTGATTATTTTATCAGATGTGCGAATCAGCAAAAGGATTTGGGCATTGACAGTATTTGCATCAAAGATATGGCAGGTATCATCGCACCAAATGTTGCTTATGAATTAGTTAAACGATTAAAGGAAGAGATAAAACTGCCAGTCCAACTTCACACCCATTCATCAAGCGGAATGGCAGTTGCGAGTTATTTAAAAGCAGTCGAAGCCGGGATAGATATTATTGATACGGCACACGCGCCTTTGGCATTTGCGACTTCGCAACCGGCCGTGGAAACGATTGCCTCAATGTTAAAAGATACAATAAATGACCCGAAATTAAATATGGAAGTGATTGAGTCAATATCCAATCATTTTGAGCAAATCCGTATTGAAAAAAATATTACATATGATAAAATTGTTGATGATACGGTATTATCGCATCAAATTCCGGGTGGGATGGCATCAAATCTTGCCAGCCAACTTGTCCAGCAGAATGCAGGTGACCGTATCAAAGAAGTCTTAGAAGAGGTGCCGAAAGTTAGACGGGATTTAGGTTATCCGCCTTTAGTAACACCAACCAGCCAGATTGTCGGAGTGCAGGCGGTTTTTAATGTGTTGAGCGGCGAGCGGTATAAAATTATTCCGAATGAAGTTAAAAATTATGTCAA
>CAZXRM010000075.1:0-7072 GCA_964642595.1 uncultured bacterium | reverse complement strand
GTATCGCGGATAATCTGCGAAGTCCTTAGAATCGTTTCGATTAAATTCGGATTTATCTTTGCCAGTTCCGGCACTATTTTATGCCGCACAAAATTTCTGCGATAACCGAGTTCGATATTGGTCAAATCGTGACAATAATTACTTTTAATGCCTTTAAGATAACTGACAATGTCTCTGCGATTGGTTTCAATCAAGGGCCGGATAATTTTGTCGCGTACCGGCGGAATACCGCTTAAACCAGCAAGCCCGGCGCCGCGCACCAGATTTAACAAAACCGTTTCTGTATTATCATTTGCATTATGACCAACCGCAATTTTATTGCAGCCGATTCTTTTTGCTTCTTTGTCCAGATATTCGTATCTAATTACTCGCGCCCCCTCTTCAATTGACATCTTATTCTTTTTGGCAAACTCCAGGACATTTACTTTAACACACTTAATTTTTATTCTCTTTGCCTTACAAAACTTAAGCGTAAACTTCTCGTCCTGGTCTGCGGCTTTGGCGCGCAACTGGTGATTAATGTGCAGCGCATATATTTTAATGCCAAGTTGCGTTTTAAGTTCGTCAAGCATGCACAAAAGAGTAACTGAATCCGGTCCACCCGAAAAACCGACCAGAACCTTATCACCCCTGGCTATCATTTGGTATTTATTAATTGTATTGAGAACTCTCTTCTGAAAAGTATCGGTCATAAAAGAATATCAAATATCAAAAAGTAAAAATATAAATAAAAATGCTTGTCATTGCGGACGCAAAGCGTAGATTGAGCATTGCGAAATCACCAAGCGAAGCAATCTCAATTTTTTATATGCTCGGTTTTACTTCATCCTCTAAAAACCGATTTCATCGCTGACTCAAATATATCCAAGCCGGTATGCGCTTCTTCTTCAGTAATTATTAATGACGGTGAAAAACGGATTGCAGTTACACCGCAGCCTTGCATTAAAAGTCCCTTTTCAAAACACTTGTAAATTATGCTGTTCCGTTTTTCAGTTGCCGGTGATTTGGTAATTGAATCTTCGACCAGTTCCATTCCAATCATAAGTCCCTTGCCCCGGACATCACCGATGAATTCGTATTTTGCCTGCAGTGTTTCCAGCCGCTTCATTATCGCTGCGCCGACTTTCTGGGAATTTTCCACTAAACCGTTTTCCAGTAATTTTATTGTTGCCAGTGCGGCTGAGCAGCAAACCGGATTACCGCCAAAAGTTGACGCATGTGCGCCTGAAGGCCAGCTCATCAAGCTCGCGCTCGCAATAAATGCGCCGAGCGGCATTCCTGATGCAATGCCTTTCGCAACACAATAAATATCCGCCATTGTATCATAATGTTCCATCGCAAACATCTTGCCGGTTCTACCCATACCTGACTGCACCTCGTCAGCAATTATCAGAATCTTGTACTTGTCGGCAAGTTCTCTTAACCGCGGAAAATATCCTGGTGGCGGAACAACATAACCGCCTTCGCCCTGAATCGGCTCAATAAAGATACCGCAGACTTCTTCCGGTGGTACAATTTTTTTGAATAACTGCTCTTCGATATATTTGATACAGGCAAAATCGCAACCCGGATATTCAAGATTGTAGGCGCACCGGTAACAATAAGGATACGGAATATGATGAACGCCCGCAATTAATGGTCCAAAGCCCTGTTTTTGGGTTACTTTGCTGCCGGTCAGAGATAAGGCGCCCATAGTTCGTCCGTGAAACGAACCGAGAAAAGCAATCGCATACTTGCGCTTGGTCATATACCGGGCTAATTTAAACGCACCTTCGATAGTTTCCGCGCCCGAGTTGGCAAAAAATGTTCGTTTATTCATGCCGCCTGGAGTAATCTCCGCCAGTTTTTCGGCTAACTGGGTCTGCAGTGGATAATAATAATCAGTGCCTGAAATATGGATTAACTTTTCAACCTGTTTTTTTATTGCCTCAACAACCTCTGGATGACAATGACCGGTCGAACAAACCGCAATGCCGGCATTGAAATCTAAAAACTTATTGCCGTCAACATCCCATACCCAGCAGCCTTCACCCGACTCAATCACAGCCGGATAACTTCTGGTGTATGACGGAGAAATAAACTTCTTATCTTTTCTTAAAATCTTTTGAGCTTTAGGACCTGGCAAGCTCGTTATAATCTTGGGTTTCTGCATACAACTCCTCTCTAACTTATTAAATTTAAAAAATTTATGGTCTAAAACTTAGACAATCTGAGGAAAATTAATTCCAAAGAGCAAAAATCTACATTATTATTATATATAAATAATATCCATAAGTCAACCCCGCACCTATTTATGTGGTTGTATATGTTGAAATAAATTGCTTTTTGTCAACCTGTGTTGCATTTGAAAATTAGTACGGGGTCAGCCCCTTAAAATTAACCATAAATTACTTGAATTTATAAAACTTCTAGGGTAAGATTTTAAAGCATCAAAGCAGGTGAATTATGCTTAAAAGTCTGATTGCAATATTATTGGGCTATCTGATTGGTTCAATTCTGCCCGCTTATTTCTTAGGCAAATGGCTCAAAAATATTGATATAAGAAAAATCGGCACACATAATGCCGGCACAACTAATGTCAAGCGCGAACTGGGTATTTTACCGGCAATTCCAACTGCATTATTTGATACGCTCAAAGGTATTTTTGCGATAATAATTGCCCGACACTTGCTAAAAACCCCGATTGCAATCGCATATTTAAGCGGATTTTTTGCGGTCTTGGGTCATATCTTTCCTTTTTATATTGGTTTTAAAGGCGGACAAGGTGCAGCCACGACCACTGGTATTTTACTTTATAATCTATATCAGATATTTATTGTTGCTCGCAATACGCTCGTTATCTGGGATTTAATCATACTCATTTTGGTCATTGTCATTATCTGGTTAATCACTCGAACTCAGGAATTATTGTCCATAACCGTACTTCCTTTATTTGTCTATTTTCTGATTGTCCGAGTTCAATTAAACTGGACCATAATCTCTTCTTGTATTATTGCTTGTTACTTATTCTGTCTTGGTATCAATAATATAATCAAGTTTAAGTTCTTTAGATTAAATTTTGAAACTTATCCGGACTTCCGGCTCTGGCGTACTTTAATAAGACCAGCAGCAATGGTATTTCCAATTCTAAGTTTCTTTTTATCCAAAGCCGCACTGGTTACTTTTATCGGTGTCGTACTTGCTATATTCTTTTTTACGGATTTGATACGTATCATCAATAAACGGGTGAATCGGTTTTTTTTCAAGGATATTCGAAAAAACTTTGTTATCTTTAAGGATAAAGAAGCAATAAGAATCTCTTCGATAACACTTTTTCTATTCGGTTGTTTTTTAAGTTTTCTGTTATTTGAACAGCGTATTGCATTTACTGCAATTACTTTTCTTATTTTCGGAGATTTATCGGCAAAGATTCTTGGATTAGCTTATGGTAAACATAAGATACTCAATAAGACGCTTGAAGGTTCATTGGCGCATTTCATCGCCTGCGTGGTTTTAGGTTATATTATCCATTTATATCTCAATATACCGTTAGGGCTAATTTTTGCTGGTGCTGCATCTGCCACTCTGATTGAAGCAGTACCATTTAATGTCGATGACAATCTATCAGTCCCGGTAGTAACTGGAGTTATTTTGACGATTGGAATCAATTTAGTCAAATAAAAAGGGCGGGAGAAATTCCCGCCCTTTTTCTTACTCGTTTAATTATTGTATAATAAGTTTTGCATCCACGTGATTATTTTTAGATTCGAATCTCAAGAAATAAATGCCTGCAGGAATTTTCGATTTACCATTATCAATTACTAATGAATAAGAACCGACATTGAGATGGTCGTTAACCAGTGTCTTGATTAGTCTGCCCGATGAATTGTAGAGTTTAATAGAGACATTGCCTGCAAGCGGTACATTATAACGGATTGTTGTGAGTTTGGAAAATGGATTTGGTGAAACAGAAAATGTAGGGCAAACCTTCAGGTTTGCTTGACTGCTCGCAGGGCTAAAGCCCTGCCCTACATCGGTAACTTTTGATTTTTGACTTTTGACTTCTGACTTCGCCTCCGGCGTATAGCACCAACACTCTCTCGTATCATTACCTTTGAGCAGCCAGACTTTGTCATCGAGTTCCGTAAGTGCTGCACCGGCTTTGGGTATGCTCTTTTTGTGCAATCTCGGAATTGTATCTTTGGGATACCAGGTGCTGTCTTCATAATTATATGCCCAAAATTCATTAGAGCCACCGCCCTTGATTGCATACATTAAATCATCGCAGACCGTCATCGCACCGCCTGCCTTCACTTTCTTTTTCTTGTTTATGTTCGGATGGCTTAATGGGATTGTCTCTTTTTGGGTCCAGGTTGCCAAAGTCGAATCATAACAATAGAAATAGTTATGTTTGCCGCCGCCCTTTAATGCCCAGATTTTTTTGTCGGCTAAAGCAATACAACTGCCGTCTTTAAATGCCTTATTGTCAGGAGTAAGTGGTATTGAAGGCAGCGAATCCCAAGTCTCAGTTGAAATATCATAGACAAAGAAGTTTTTATTGGCTGGTTTCTGTCCACCCGCTAAAAGATATATCTTATGAATTTGCTGGCGACCCCAGTGTAAAATACTGGTTCCGCCTTTCAGTCCTTTTACCGAAGGCACTGGCGCTAATGAAATCCAGGTATCAGCCGGTAAACTACCTTCTTCGTCAATCAAATATGCCCAAAACTCTTTTGTTCCATTTCCTTTGGTCGCATAGATGCGGTTATCTTCAGCGCAGAGCGCACCGCCTTTGCTCACTTTTTTCTTATTTATAGTTGGCGGCACAACACCTGGTTTATAACCATAGGGTATTGATTCGAGTTGAGTCCAGAAGCCGGGTGTGCCTTGCGTGTATTTATAGAACTGCCAGGACTTGTTGCCGGGAAACGCATAGATTCTGCCGCGCTCAGAAGTCAAGGCACCGCCGTCTTTAACATTTTTATTGGATTTCAAATCTGGCGGATGCGGCATTGACTCTTTCTGCGCCCAACCGCTGACGCCACTTGCGATACCAGTTCCACTGACCATAACTGTGTCGGGCGAACTCGATGCGTTATGCGTAAACTCAATATTACCGGTTTTACTGCCCGCGCTGGATGGATTGAAAGTTATGTAGAATTTCTTGGACGAATCCGGTTCAATATCAGCGCTGGTCGGGGTCACATCAAACTCAAGATTGTCCGAAACAACTGACGAGATAGAAAGAGTGGATGTTCCATTATTAGAAATAATCGTACTATCTGTTTTAAATGAACCAACATTCACGCTGCCAAAATTTATGCTCGATGGTGAAGCAGCAAAAGTTACTCCCGGTGGCAAAGTCCAGATAGTTGCTGTAATGATTCCATTATTCATACTGATATTTTTGACCGCAACATAAGATTTACTGCTGTAGTAAACTGAACTGTTGGGAGTTGAGTTTGTATCGAAATCCGGACTTCCATCCCATGGGTCACCGGCATCACCACGATTATAAGGATAAACTGTATCCAAATCATCTCGATTTGTTTCGTTAGCAGGAAATCCGTCTTGACACTCGACATCAACTCCGTAATGATAATTATTAGTATAGCCAACCCGGCTATTTATCTTATTGGAACTTCGGTAAAGTCCAATCATCGAATCATCGCAATGATAAATTAATAAACCGGTACCTTTAATTGCCGCATCGAATTTTTTCAATTGGCGATTTTCCACCAGAAAATATTGACGACAATTAGGTAAGTTATAAGGAATTAATTTATATATGACCGGTACTGACTCGATTGCGGGTATTTGAATATTGGTTAATTTTGTATTCTGAACAACGGTTGGCAAAACCCAGCCACGGTCAATTTTGCACCAAGCCGAGAAATGCGCGGGTTTTGTAGCATAAGGAGTTCCAAGCCAGTCGCCGCCTGCCATTAAACACCATTCACCAACACCATCACCATAACCATTGATTGTATCTGTGTCATATAAATCAGGCAGACCAAAGTCGTGACCAAGTTCGTGTGAAATAAGTCCCTGACCAATAAGATTTCCGGTTGGTGTCTTCTCGCCGATTAACGAATAACCATATCCGAGCACCGAACCGCCAACGCACATATAAGCATAATATGGAAAGCAAGAACACTGGTCATTCGAAACATACCCATCACCCGGCATATACCAGTGATGACGCCAGGTATAAGGTCCGGGTGCACCGTAAAATGAACCTTCATAACCAGCAACAATTATTATTATGTGTGCATAAACCCAACCCAAAACAGGTGGAGAACCAGAACCCTGGTGTTCGTGATTAAATTGAGCGTAATTTACATTAGAATCAGCTTTTTTACATGCCAAATAAGCGAGTTGCCTGCTCAATGCCCAGGTCCGACAACTCGGGTTCATCAATGGCATTCCCGGTAAACTTTCACCAGTCGTACTTGCCCAATCCGAACCATAAGTAGTATAAGGATGATTAAATGGCATCCGGTACCAGCCAACTACGCCATTATTGCTGATACCCGAGTTTTCCTGAGCACCGACTAAACTGACATTACTATTAGAAACTTCAAGATAATAATCCCGCATACTTTTCCCTGGCGTATTTGTCGTAAGAAGAATCTTGTTCCAGGAATCCTGCGGCATCGTGCCTGCACAATTTTCAAAATCAATTAGTATTACTAGTGTGTTTTCACCAACCATATCAATGTCTTGAGGAATTTTAGTTGGGTCAGAAGGATAAGAGAGAACCGGCGGAATTTGACCATATTGCCCGATACAGGCATAAATGGAACTGAATGAAAAAACTACCAGACACAAGATAACCAACGGTGCAAAATATGGAGTTTTATTACTTATATCTTTACACATAAACACCTCCATAGAGCATTATCGCCCTTAATAATAATAAAGAAAAAACTCCTAAAAATCCCTTGCTCGAAAAGGGACTCTTTACCCAAATTATAATCCCAATCATTAACTTGTCAAGTATTTTTATGAAGTCAACCGAATATCCCGATATGATGCGAAACAGCTAAATTATTATAAAAAATAAAGCGATTAAAATTATAAATTTTATATA
>CAZXRM010000074.1:4744-7181 GCA_964642595.1 uncultured bacterium | reverse complement strand
ACTCCCCTGTCATCATTTTCTGGCTGGATGGAAACTCTAAAACTCGGTGATATGAGCGCGGGTAGCAAAGAACAACTTTTTGAAATGGAAAAAGATTTGGCACGGATGAAAGAAGTGCTCGAGCGGTTCAGCCGCATTGGCTCGCCCGCCGAACTCAACAATCATCCCATCAAAGACATTATTGAACGGTCGGTCTCTTTTGTCCAGCGCCGCGCATCCAAGAATATTAGTTTCACAACTAAAATTGAATATGACTCGACCGTTAAAATTGACGATGTTTTATTCTCCTGGACAATCGAAAACCTTCTTAAAAACAGCGTTGATGCGATCGGCACAAATTCCGGCACAATCGAAGTTGCGACAAAATTATCGAGTGACAGCCAATACCTGGAAATTAATATAATTGACTCAGGCGAAGGTATAAAATCAGGCAAAGCAAAAGATATATTTAAGACCGGCGTCTCCAGCAAAAAATACGGCTGGGGCGTTGGCTTGACTTTAGCCAAACGCATCATCGAAGAATACCATAACGGCAAACTATACTTAAAAGAATCACGAGCCGGCAGAACCGTGTTTACGATACAATTACCAATAATATAAAACCAAAAATGAAATACCAAATATTAAAAATACATATTAAAAATATTAAAACAATATACATAAGCATTTTTTTAGTTTTTCATTTGTGTTTTTGGTTTTTGATTTTTAATATTTAATTTTTCAATGAGAATTCTTTGGATTGACGATGAAGTTGACCTGTTAAAACCCTATGTCTATTTTTTGAAAGACAAGGGTTATGAAGTTGAAACTGCAACCAATGGTCCGGACGGCATTGCTTTAGCAAAAGTCAAAAACTTTGACTTAGTCCTGCTTGACGAAATGATGGTCGGGATGGACGGTTTGACCGTTTTGCAGACCTTAAAAGAGTTTGACCCGAACATCTTGATTGCGATGGTTACTAAGGTTTCTGAAGAGCAGGTAATGAACCAGGCATTCGGTAAACTTGCCGATGATTTTATCATCAAACCATTTACCCCGGCACAGATTTTAGCGGCATTAAAACGGCTTATCGAAAAAAAACAACTCATCGGGGAACGGCTGCGCCGGGATTTCACTTTAATATCCCAAAAGCGACAGGAGATTCAGGGTTGGAAAGACTGGATTGAATACTATGTGACGCTTTTAAACTGGCAGACAAGATTTGAGCGGTTTGGCGATGAAGTCCTGGCTGAGATGTTCTATGACGAGAAAAAAGAGTCGAACAAAGAATTTGTCAAATACATCGAAGACGTTTATCCCAACTGGGTGCAGCAGAACAAAGGTCCGATTCTGTCGCACCGGTTTATGGAAACTTATGTCTTCCCTAAAATCAAGGAAAAGCCGACTTTTCTATTCCTGTTTGATTCGATGCGGATGGAACAGTGGTTTGCTTTGGTTCCACTCTTAAAAGAGTTTTACGATATCGAAACCAAATACTATTATTCGATTCTGCCCACTGCCACGCCCTATTCGCGCAATGCGATTTTTTCCGGGCTATTACCTTTGGAAATTTACAAGAAGAATAAAGCGTTCTGGGTATTTGAAGATACTGCCCAGAACCGATATGAACAGGAACTCTTGATTGACAATTTAGCCCGCAATGGTTTTCGGGACAAGTCTTTATATTTAAAAACAAGCCGGAATGAAGATATTCAGAACGAACTTGATACGATACTCAAAGCCGACACCAAGTTTTCCAGTCTGATTTTGAACTTTTTAGACCTTTTAATTCATTCCGTTAAATCACAACGGTTATTGGATGAGATTGTGACCAATGAAAAGAGTCTGGTTAGTTTAACTAAATTATGGTTCAGCAATTCATCGGTTTTCACTCTGCTCAAAAAACTCAAGAACCGTGATGCCCATATTATTATCACATCTGACCACGGTTTTATCAAAGTCAATCGGCCGACCTTAATTTACGGTGGCAAAGAAATTTCTTCTAATTTAAGATATAAATACGGCGGGGCATTGAAAATTGATGAAAAGACCGCAATCCTTTTAAACCAGCCCAATGATTATATGCTGCCGACCGAGCACCTTGGTGTTCGGTTTGCGATTGCCAAGTCCGATTACTATTTCATCTATCCGACCAAGCCCAAAGAATACGAGCAGGCATACAAATACTCATACCAGCACGGCGGTGTCTCATTAGAAGAGATGATATTGCCAGTCGCATTTCTAAAACCCCGATAGAATAAAAACAAAAGAACAGAAAGTCCACAGACAATGGACCATCGACCATGGATTTTTTAAACTCCTTGCCTGATTTACTTGACTCTTTACTTGATAATCATCTGGATTATCAATCAGGCAGATTGACCAATTATCTGTCCGAAAATCCCGAGATTAGTCAATAAAATCAGACCCTGGGGTATACCCCAGGTTATCCGCTGGA
>CAZXRM010000074.1:2772-4644 GCA_964642595.1 uncultured bacterium | reverse complement strand
TGTAAGAAAGGAATCCGAATTGGATGAAAGTATTAAAACTTAAAAAAGAAAGACTGAATGATTATTTAGACGCCTTACGGGTCTGGGGTGAAGTTTACGGGCCAGTCAAGCAAGGTGATAAATACATCTATGGACAACTGGACGACCTAAGCAAACTTGACACCAGGATGCTCCGCACAATTCTACCGGTAAAAAAATTCCTGGTACCACCCAAATTCAATACTTTTACTTTTGACGAAAAGAGTTATAAAGCAGAACTGCAGAACATCCCGAGACGGATAGTTTTCGGGGTTCACCCCTGCGAAATCCACGGGCTTTTGATTCTCGATAAATTCTTTCTCGAACGATTTCCTGACCCGTTCTATACCGAAAGACGCAAAAGAACCGCCATACTTGGGTTGTCTTGTGTGCCCGACGACAAGTGCTTTGCCAAATCAACCGGCACTCACTATGTCGAGTCTGGCTTTGATTTGGCATTTAATGACCTGAAAGATTTTTATCTGGTTTGGGTCGGGTCGTCATTGGGCGATGATTTAGTGCGCATCAAACTCGAACTCTTTGATGAAGATATTAAAGATAAGGATTTGAAACAGTATATGGAATGGCGCACCTGGCGCGACTCGCAGTATAAACTCCATCTTGATTTAACTGCAATGCCCGACATAATGGAACTGCACTATGACAGCGAAATCTGGAAAGAACTTGGCGATAAATGTTTGTCCTGTGGTGCTTGTTCAATGGTCTGTCCAACCTGCCCTTGTTATAATATGAACGACCAAATTCGACCATCAAAAACAACCGGTGACCGCCAAAGAGTCTGGGACTCGTGTATGTTTAAGCAATTTGCTATGGTTGCCGGTGGCCATAATTTCCGTGAAGCACGTTCGCAACGGGTAAGATTATGGTACACACATAAACTCAAATCATTCATCACCGAATTCGGCAAAGCTGCCTGTGTCGGCTGCGGACGATGTATTGATACCTGTCCGGTTGATATAAATGTAAAAACAGTTGTCAAATCGCTCAAGGGAGGTAAATAATGGCGAATAATGTATATTTACCCGAGCCAATGCGGATTGTCCGTCGTTATAATCTAATTGATGATGTGAGATTCTTTCAGGTACGGCCTTTGGAAATGGAACGCGCGCTACAACTTGATTACCTGCCTGGTCAGTTTATGATGGTCTCTTTAGCCGGTGTTGGTGAAGCACCTTTTTCTATTTCATCAACTCCGTCAAGACCCGGACTACTTGAATTTGGTATCCGTAAAGTCGGTATTATCACTGAAGAATTATTCAAACTTAAGGAAAATGAAGTAGTCGGTGTCCGCGGTCCGTTCGGCAATGGATTTCCGATTGATAAATTTGAGAAAAAAGATTTGATTATTGTGGTTGGTGGTTTAGGTGCGGTTCCGCTCCGCTCACTTTTACTTTACACATTAGATAATCGTGACCGTTTTGGAAAAATCTACTTTTTATACGGCGCACGACGACCGGCGGAAATGCTCTTTCGACGCGAGTTTATGGAACTGAAATCTCGAGACGATTTATATTGCAAACTGACGGTTGACCAGGATGATACTGGTCGCTGGACTGACCAGATTGGACTTGTCACAACCCTGATTAAAAACCTAAAAGACATTGACCCGAAAAATACTTATGCCACAGTTTGCGGACCGCCGGTAATGTACAAATTTGTTATCAATGAAATTATCAAGCTCGGTATCCCGAAACATCAAATCCTGATGACGCTCGAACGAAGAATGCACTGCGGTGTTGGCAAATGCGGTCACTGCGTAATTGGTTCAATTTATACCTGTATGGACGGACCGGTATTTTCCTACTGGGACGTTATGCATATGAAGGATTTAAT
>CAZXRM010000074.1:0-2672 GCA_964642595.1 uncultured bacterium | reverse complement strand
AAAGTTGCATTTTATAATTTATCCGGATGTTCCGGATGTCTATTGACGATTCTTAACTGCGAAGACTCGCTGCTCGATATTTTTAATGGTGGTGAAGTCGTTTCGTTTTTAATGGCGCAGAGCAATAATATCGAAAAAGAACAGGATATCGCTTTTATTGACGGCTCGGTCACGACCGATGAACAGGAAGAATTCCTGCTCGAACTCAGACCCAGAACGAAAAAAATCGTCTGTCTCGGCGTCTGCTCGTGTTACGGCGGCGTCCAGGCAATGGAAAATGAAAAAGGCACCTGGTCAAAACGGTTTAATAAAATATACGGTAACAAACCTTTTAAGGTGGTCAAACCGTTCGAATCCCGACCGGTTGACGCATTTATCAAAGTTGATTATTATCTGCCCGGCTGTCCGATTGATGCCGAACAATTTCTTTATAATTATGCAAGAATTCTGCGCGGCTTGCCGCTCGATATTCCTAAAACCCCGGTCTGCCTTGAATGCAAGTGGCATGAAAATGAATGCCTGCTTTTGCAAAATAAGTTATGTTTAGGTCCGGTTACCGCATCTGGTTGCAAAGCACGGTGCCCATCGCATAATCTGCCTTGTATCGGTTGTTTTGGTCCTGCGGACGAAAGCAATCTCACTTCTGAATTCAATCTCTTAAAAGAAAAAGGTTATAACTTTTCGGAAATAGAACGAAAACTGCGCCTGTTTGGCGGAGTCAAATTTATCAAGAACTTTAAAAACTTATGGAAAAAAGCACAAAAATAAATTTTAATCAAATTAGAATACCTGCCCTGGCTCGGGTTGAAGGTCACGGCAATATATTGGTCGAAGTCGCCAAAGGCAAAATTAAAGAGGTCAAGTTAAACATCCCCGAAGGACCGCGGTTGTTTGAATCACTGGTTATCGGTAAAACCCCGGAAGAAGCAACCAGTATTGTCCCGCGCATCTGCGCAATCTGCTCGGTTTCGCACCGCTATGCGGCAATCCGCGCCTTTGAAAGAGCCCTTGACTACAAAGAATCCAAACTAACGCATCAACTTCGGACTCTGATGCATTTTGGCGAGATGATTGAAAGTCATTCTCTGCACGCCTTTGCTTTGGCATTGCCTGATTTTGTCGGTTATCCGTCAGCAATTGCAATGGTTGACAAATATGCACCCCAAGTGCTCAAAGCGCTCAAGTTGAAAAAATTTGGAAACTATGTTATGCAAACTCTCACTGCCCGCTGGACTCACGGTGAAAATGCAACCGTCGGTGGGTTTGGATTGACACCAACTCACAAGCAGTTATTTGATATTAAATTGCAAGCACAAGAACTAATTCCCGATGCCGAAGAAATGGTCGAATTGCTTCGTAACCTCCATTATCCAACTTCAATGGAAGATGGAATGATATTTATGTGCTTGAAACCGCCAACCGATAAATACGGCTTTGTCGGCGACCGGGTTCTGATATCCAATGGTGAAGAACGTCCGATTGAACATTATAAAGAACTGTGTAACGAACGAATTGTTGACCATTCGACTGCCAAGCGCTGCCGTTACAATGACCGACCATTTGTTGTTGGTGCTCTGGCCAGAATGAACCTACTTGGTGAACGATTGCACGGAAAAGCATCTGAGGCATTTAAAAAATGCTACTCACTGAGTTGGATTCGCAATCCCTTATATGGTAATTTAGCTCAGGCAATCGAAACATTGCATTGCCTTGAAGAAATTCCGCATTTAGTTGATTCGATTCTCAAAAAGGCAAAAAACTTGGAAACCGATGCTAAGATTCAAAAGCCCCCGACCGGGACCGGTAAAAATGTCGGCGCAGTCGAAGCACCTCGTGGAACTCTTTATCACTATTATGAAGTAAACCGAGGTATTGTGACCGGTGCTAATTTGATTATTCCAACTACTCAGAATTTTGATGCAATGGAAGCACATATTCGAGTTGCGGCTCAGAATCTACTTGCCAATGTTGAAAATAAACCGCTGTCCGAATACACCCAACAGGAACGCAAAGATGTCGAGCTCGTATTTGAAATGATTGTCCGTTCTTACGACCCCTGTATTTCCTGTTCAGTGCATCTGGTAGATTTGGATATAAATTAAATATATTTTACATTGGACGCAGATTGACAGGATTTTTTTAGATATTGGTCCTGAATTATTGGACGCATATTTTCGTAGATTTTCCTGATTTCATTATTTTTTATATCTGCGTTTATCTGCGTCCCCTTAAATAATTCCGTATTCCCTACATTTTTTATCTTGAATTTAAGCTCATATTATTGTAAAATATTGCTTGTTTATGTTTAACATCTTATTAACTTTAACCATCATCTCCAGCATACAATTACCCGACTCAAATATCGTCTCAAAAATCTTTGTGCAAGGCAATAAAACCTTTAAAACTAAATCTCTGAAACAACTTCTAATTGTCAAAGAAAAAGAGCAGTTGGACGAGTTCTATCTTGAAAAGGATATAGATGCGCTTACCACCTTCTATCAAAATCAGGGATTTAATAATGTTAATATCACGGCAGAGGTAAAAACCATTCGCAAAGGAACCCTGGTATATTATTCGATTTCCGAAAATCACCGGACCCGCATCGCCGACATTAATCTGTCCGGCAACGATAATTTTACTGACACGAAACTTCACTCATTATTAAAACTGAA
>CAZXRM010000073.1:0-7234 GCA_964642595.1 uncultured bacterium | reverse complement strand
ATTTTATATTATGGTCAGAATTGATATTGATATTTGATTTTTGATATTTAATATTTGATATTTCATTATATGGTGTGTATTTATAAAATTCTTTTGTGTTTGCACCTTTAAACGCATAGATATATTGATTATCCGTAACCAATGCACCGCCGCCTTTAACTTTAAATTTACCCGGTAGAGTTTCAGCCGTATGCCAGGAATAATCAACAAAATCAAAATATCCGAAATCTTTAGTTCCACCGCCTTTCAGCGCATATATTTTATTATTAAACAAGGTTAATGACGCTCCACTTTTTACTTTTTTTCTGATAGTTTTTGATATTCCAAAACGAACATCCGGTTTTTTTATCCAGGTGTCTGGCACATAAGCATAAAAATGATTTGTGTTACCACCGACTAAAGCATATATCGTATCATTGCAAACGACTAACGAGCCACCATCTTTTATTTTTTTACCATCAGTTGTCATCAAAGGTCTTCTCTGATACCATTCGTTTAATGCTGGAATATACATCCAGAATTCGTTTTTGTTCCCGCCTTTGAACGCATAGATTGAATCACATTTTGTTACCAATGAACCGCCGGCTTTTATTTTGGAAGATTTAGCGGTTGCATTGATCGTTTCCGGAATTGATAACTTCTGTTTCCATTTATTACTATCTGGCTCATAACACCAGAATTCAGAAGTATTACCGCCTTTGAACGCATAGATTTTATTATCATAAACAGTCAAGGCACCACCGGCTTTAACATTCTTTTTGTTTGGCTTTCCATTTGGTTTCATTGAATAAGGAATTGAACATTTTTTAATCCAGGTATCATTAAACGCAAGATACGCATAGAAATTTTGTGTACCGCCGCCTTGTAAAACATAAATTATAGAATCACAATAAACTAATGAACCACCGTCTTTAATACCTTTTTCACTTACTAAAATCAAGTCATTTTTTCTTTGCCAGTTAGGATAGATGAATTCGGCACAAATATTTTTATCGCTGTTCATAGTGATAATCAATGAACTATCAGTAGATGAAGTATCACCCGACCATTTTGTAAATATCCAGTTATCATCTGGAATTGCCCGCAATTCGACTTCACTGCCATAATTATACTCTAATAAATCAGGATTTTTTTCAATTGAACCATTGCCGGTTTTTGTGATTTTTAATTGATAGGTTATATTGGCAAACGAGGTATGTATCGTATGATTACTCGTGACATTTTCAAAGGTGTAACTGACAGACGGTTCTACTGCATTGCCATCAATTATTAGCTCTGAATTATAATATCCCAAATCCGGCACTATCGTAAAAGTCGTGTCCTGACCTTCAGCAATTATAATATTACCATTCGGATAAATCATCCCGTTCGGTCCAGATGATGCGTTTATTGTATAAACCGTAATCGAGCATCCGATTGCCATCGTCTGAATATTATTTAATTCGTATCGGTCATCTTCTAACTCAGTCGAACATGAGACAATATGTATTCCTGTCTGTGTTGCGTGCCAATTATTAAAAGTAACGTACTGGTAAGTCCCTGGTTGGTGATTATGCACCCAGACTCGATGGTCGTAAAAAGTGTCAATCTTCATATGCACCTGATAATCTACCGTACTTAATCCATAATTGTAAACAGAACAAGCGGGTGTGACATTTTCATTGTAGATAATCGAACCAATTGGCGCATTGATTTTTGTACAACCGACATCATAATCATATCGTACATCTATTTTATTTGTATAGGGTATGTAATTCGGTTTTGTTATTGTAACTGATAATTTTCCGGTGTGAATCGGATGAATTAAAAAATTTACTTGTCCATTTTCATCCGTGTAACCTATTTGATATATTAGTGTATCCATCATTAAACATACTTTGGCATCAGCAATAAATTTCTGGGACATTGAGTCTCTGACAATTACTGAAAAAGTCTGTGTATCGGTGTTGATTATCGTTTCATGAAAGACTGCGAAATACTTTGGTTGAGTTGTCCAAAGGTTTAATTCCGGGTCGCCAAAAAGATTCCATTCCATATAAGCAACTGAACAAGCAACCGCTGAACTTTCCTGTCCAAATGTATAAAGTGAACAACATTGCCAGGCGCTTAATTTTGCCTGTTTTATTGCTTTGCCTATAATGTTAATTGAATCTTCAGTTATTGATTGAAAAAACTTCTTAGCGGTTGCATTTCGCCAATAGGTTTGTGCATCGAAAAATCTCGCGCAGTAATGTGTTGTCGTTCCCCAGAATGCAACTGCACCTTTCGGATTATCCAAATCACCATTGTTTAACCATCGAACCCCGGCCGCGCTTGAAAGTTCACCACTCGGAAAATACATTGTCCGACAAGTTGGAGAAATAATTACTGATGGCATTGAGTCATTATGAATCTCTTCTGGTCTTACTCCGAATGGATTATTCCAATTATCGCTTCCTGAATATGTACTGCCACGGTATAACACAAATCCGCGTCCTCGTGAAATTGAATCCTCGACTTTCAGATAATCATAGGTTTCAGATTGAAATAGCGTATCAACCTGATTGAATCCATAATTAACCAGCTTCTCTTTAACATCTCGTATTGCACTTCGATAGCAACTGTCGTAATTACCGGTTGGTGAGTTTTCTAAATCCCGAGCAATGCCGGTTGCTTTTAAAAGCCAGTCAAAGTTCGTGAAGCGCCCCTGCTCGTAAAAAAAAATTTTATTAACCATATTTGAGCATTGAGATATATAGTTACAAGGCAATCGCCCGACATAAATATCATCCAGATAATTTCCGTCATCACTCGTATCGGCATAGAACTGGTCAGTCCAAGTGCCGGCTTGATACAAAGACCAATTGGCATAAAATTTACCGAGTGGAATATAATTTCGGTCGCCAACTAAAAGCACATACTCCGGTTGATATTTTCTGATTGTATCGCGGATTGCTGATGAATTGAGTCCGCTGTGAATACTGATAACCTGTGTTTTTAATCCCTTACTATTTTTCCATTGAGCCAATGGCTGGACTGCATCATAAAAATTGTGATGGGTTATAATTAAATATTTAATATCACCGGCAAACAAATTTAACGAAAACAGAACGCATAAAATTATTATAACCGGTTTCATAATTTTCTCCCAAATGCTAATTAAAAAAACCTGTTGTAGTTATTCCAATCGAATCGGCATCAATAAATACAATCTTTCGGTATCTTCTGATTTAGTTGCTGGTTTAATAACACCCGCGGCTAATGGATTTAGAAACTCCATCGTAATTTGTTCGTCATTGATTGTATTGAGAATTTCCAGAAGATAACTGACATTAAACCCGATTTTTATTTCATCGCCTTTGTATTTTGCCTCAAACTCCTGTGTGGACTGCCCTAAATCGGAAGTTTCAGCATAAATAGAATTTGTTTTATTCGACAGATTCAATGCAACCAATCGGCCGGTTGGATGAGCAAATACTGCTGCTCTGCGTAAAGCTCCTTTGAAATTATCGGTTTTTGACTGCATCTGGCAGGTGTATTTATTCGGCATTATCCGCTCGTAATCCGGATATGGACCTTCAATCAATCGGGAAATAACGGTGGTGTTGGTAAAAATAAACCCGATTTTTGAAGTATCTGCAAAAATCGTCACCTTATCTTCTCCTTTTGGGAAAAGATTAAATACTTTCGGAGCAACGATTGCTTCTAAATTACTGTCAAACTTACCACTCTTTTTAATAAAAGCTAACCGGTAACCGTCGGTCGCAACCATTTTGATTTCATTTTTTGTTATCTTTAGATAAATACCGCACATCGCCGGCCGGGACTCTTCTTTGCTTACGGCAAAACTGGTCGCATCAAAACATTCCTGCAGCGTTACTTGGGGAAATTCAATTTTATTTTCTTTGGGCATAGTCGGCACTTCCGGATATTCCGCTGGGTCGAGTCCGGCAAAAATTGATGTACTGCCGTCTGCTTCCAGATGAACTTTATTATCTTTGACTGAAAGCGTCAGTTTTTCGGCTGATAATTCCCGGACTGCTTCCAGTAATTTTTTCCCGGGCAGAATAACCTTTCCCGGCTTGATTTTACCTTGAATTCCCAGTTTCTTTTCCACATAAGAATCAAGGTCAGTCGCTTTGATAATTAAATTTTTTTCGGTGGTTTCTAAGAAGACATTCTGTAAAACCGGATATGTCGTCTTAGACATTAAAATTGTCACAACACCGCTTAAACTTTCAACAAAATCTTCTTTACTAATTACACAATACATAACACCTCCGTCATTTGATGAATGATAACTTATCTGGATTAAAATGTCAAGTCTGTAATCATATATTATTGACTTTGTCTATAACTTAAATACACTTTCTCAATGCAATTTAAGCAATACCTGAGTCTTTTTAAAATCCGTAATCTGATTTTTCTGATTCTGTCCGGCACGGTTTCTCAATTCGGCGACCGTCTGACTCACATGCTTCTCATTACTTTAATCGGCATTACCGCACCCGGTAAAGTGTCGGCATTTTCCGGTGCATCTTTGACTTTTACTCTGCCGGTTATCATATTTTCACCTTTGATTGGAGTTTTGGTTGACCACTGGTCGCGTCGGAAAATAATGGTTCGTGCCCATGTAATTCAAGCAATAATTTTAGTATCTACTCCATTTCTAATTAAATTGACTCATTCTTATTTACCGTTCTGGATAATAATTACAATGTTTTTCACGATAGATGTTTTCAATAATACTGCCAAACCGTCCTTAATGCCGCATCTGGTTGCGCATCGAAAACTTCTTGCCGCAAATTCTTTAGACCAGTTTCTTGCCCGGTTTGCCACGGTTGGCGGAATGATTATTGGTGGATTTCTTATTGCCAAAATTGGCTGGCAATGGGGTTTTATTTTTAATGCTTCAATGCACTTTACTGCCGGCATGCTAATATTTGGCATTGCGAAATCGGCTGATTATAAACCAGTTCAAATATCTCAACCAAAAATATCAATTGCCGGCACGTTTTCAATCTTGGCAAAAGATGTCAAGGAAATTATTGCTCTGATGAAAAAAGACCGGATTGTCTTGATTGTGCTCGGTTCGTTTGCAGTGATGACTTTTATCGCCAGTGTCTCCTATACAATTCTCATCTTTATGGTTCAGCAAATTCTTAACTGGGGCACGCAGGGTGTCGGAATTATGAGCGGAATTTTAGCGGTCGGAATGATTGTCGGTGCTCTGGGACTTGGCCTTTTTCCGATAAAATTTAACAAACTTTATATTGTTATTACAGGATTATTTCTTTACGGATTATTATTTGCAATCGGTCCGTTCTTTATCAGCCGGCTATTTATCATTATAATCGCTTTGTTCGGCGGAATAATTTTCTCTTTAATTACCGTTGCCCAAAATACAATTCTACAAGAACAAATAACAACGCAAATTAGGGGCCGGGTTTTTGGCATCAAAGAATTTTTTGGCAATATTACATTTATTCTCACGGCAGTAATAATTGGTGTTTTCAGCGATTTGACTTCTTATAAAATTGTTTTATTTGTCGTTGGTCTGATATTAATTATCGTATCGGTCTTAACATATTTTTCAACTCAAAAGCATAATAACTCATTGACGCATAAGCAATAATAACTTATAATTAAGCAATGAGACATCATATTGTTTACTCATCGCTTCTGTTTTTCATTACCATACAATTGTCTTTTGCATTAATACCATTGTCATCAGCACCTTCCTGGACTTCGATTGACAATGACTATGCAACCGGTGCTAGTTTTGCCGATATAAATAATGACGGCTTTATTGATTTTTGCACGGCGAATGGCAATGATATGGCAATAAATAAACAAGGTATTTATATCAATAATAATGGAATTTTAGAAACTCAAGCATCCTGGCGCTCGGCTGATTCCGGATATTTTGGGCACTTATATATAGGCGATATAAATAATGACGGTTATTCGGATATGGCGGTCAGTTTTTTAGGGCTGGGTTATGGTAATCAGGGCTTTACTCGGATTTATAAAAATACCGGAACAACACTGCAAACAACGCCTTATTGGCTATCATCTGACCAGTATAACTCGTTTGATGTCTGTTTGGGTGATTATGAATTAGATGGTGATTTGGATTTAGCAGTTGCGGCTGGTGATGCTTATAATAATATCAAAGACCCGGCACGGATTTATAAAAATAATAATGGAGTCTTTGAATCATTGGCATTCTGGAAATCAAATGATTCGACGCCATCAGATGCGATTCGTTTTGCTGACTTAAATAATGATGGTTATTTAGATTTGATCGTCGGCGGTTATCATAAACTCTGGATTTACTTGAACCAGAATGGAACATTGCCTCAAACTCCCAGTTGGTCAATCAATGAGCAGGGCTGGATTTTACGCATTGCCACAGCCGATTATAATAATGATGGCTGGATTGATATTGCAATTGCGGTTAACGGACAGTTAAGCGGCGATTCGAGCCGGATAAAAGTATTTACCAATAATCAAGGACAAATCAACACAACCGCGACTTATATAATGCTTCGCAACCGTCATTACTGTTCTTGTGTTGCCTGGGCAGATATAAATAACGACGGATATTTAGATTTATCTGCTGGTGGCTGGTGGGAACCCCTTGTCGTTTTTGAAAATCACGCGGGTATTTTAGATACCTTGCCAACCTGGTCGTGGACAAATAGTTCATTGGTGAGTGAAGCAATTACATTTGGCGATGTCAGAAATAATCACCTAGATACTAAAAACGATACATTTATCGGTAATGGAATAAGAAAACTATTTTTTCTGAAACAATCCCCGATTCAGAAACTGCTAACGATTAAAGTACATGGAAATGTTATCACACCAGTTAATTATTGTTATGACCCGTTAACCAGTTGGATTGTTTTAAAAAATACACCATTAACAAACGATACGATTATTGTAACTTATTCTTATTCTACTCATTCTGATTTGGCTGTAACGAACTGGACTGCTTCGGCTGGTAATTTTATATTTTATAATACGACCCAAGCCATATCTGAAAACTCAGAACCGATGATTCAAAATCCACAACTTATAATAACACCAAACCCATTTTCATCAGAATTACGATTCCAAGCAATGAATAACAAAGTAATAAATGGTCCTGTAAATTTAATTTTAACAAACACTTATAATTCTGCAGAGGAAGATGATTTCCCTGTTGTTATTAATGAAATTTATGGAACAGATGAAACAAATAAGGTTA
>CAZXRM010000072.1:0-7243 GCA_964642595.1 uncultured bacterium | reverse complement strand
ATGCTCCATATTTTTTTAGTTTTAAACTTGTTGCTAATAAGAGTAACATTACTTTGAGTTGCGGGAATAGACCAAGACTGCCTTGCGCGCAAGTTGTTTCAGAAAAATTCTTAATATCGTCGGCACGAGTATTTTTCGAAAAGAGTAAAAATGGATTAGGATGCCAGGAGTGTCCTTTTAATAGGGCAGGTGTTGAATGGTCTGCTGTGATTGCTAGGACATCAAAGTTCAGTTTAATAATTTCAGGTAGTTGTTTGTCAAATTGCTCAATTAATTTTACTTTGCCATCAAAGTTACCGTCTTCGCCCATCATATCTACTTCTTTGAAGTGCAGATAAAAGAAATCATACTTGTTGATGTTTTTGGTTAAAGTATAAATTTCATCCTGCCATTTTGTACCAGTATCAAGCACATCCATTCCGACCAATCTTGCAATGCCTTTGTACATCGGGTAGGTTGCGATTGCAGCAGGTTTGATTTTATATAGATTCGACATCGGTTCAAGATTAGGATGTTTGGCAAATCCGCGCAATAACATATAATTTGCCTTTGGTTCATCTTTGATAATATCGGTTGCTTGTTTAATGAATTGATTGACAACTTTTTCACTTTTACTTGCTTCAGGTTTTTGGGCTTTTATTGTGAATGGTGGTTTTCCTTCTTTCTGCGGGTCTGATTCAGACAATTCTTCTTGTAAATCTTTGCCACGAAAAACTACGACAAACCGATGTTCTTTGCCAGGACGGATTATGATTTCGATATCTTCAATCTTTTTTATTTTCTCGGATAACAATTTACAGATTCGTTCATTTTCAGAAGTCGGAATGCGACCCGCTCTTCTATCCGTGATTATTCTATTTTTATCTATCGTAGCAAAATTAGCACGAACGCAAAGGTCATCCGAACTAATTTCCAAGTCAACACCCAGTGCTTCAAGAATACCGCGACCGATTTGATATTTGAGTGGGTCATAACCAAATAATGCAAGATGCGCTGGTCCGCTGCCTGGTGTTATGCCAATATCAACCGGAATCGTCAAACCAAGCGTACTCTTTTGGGCCAAACTATCAAGATTAGGAGTTCGAGCAGTCTCAAGTTCGGTTTTACCATCTCTGGGTAAGCCACCTAAACCATCAATCACTATCAGCAGAATTTTTTTGTCGTTAGTTGTGATAAGTGAATTGATTAATTCCATATTCGAGTAATTTACTGGTAAATTAGTAAAAGTCAAGAGTGGAAAAAAAGAATACCACGAAAGCACGAAAACACGAAAAAAACTTAAAGCAACATGGAATTCCTTATGGGGATTGACAAGCCGAATTTTATAAGTAAAATCAATATTATGATTAATTACTTAGCAGATTACGGATTGAAAGATATAATTTTAGTATCTTTAAATTTTACAATCTTAGAATCTATCAGGAGGATTTAATGCCGTTACCAAAACGAAGACATTCGAAGCAAAGAGGACGCAAACGCAGGACCCACTGGAAACTTTCTGAACCGAATTTAGTCAAATGCCCGCATTGCCATAAACCAAAACTGACACACCGAGTTTGCCCGCACTGCGGTTATTATAATGGTAAAGAAGTTCTGGTCATCAAGAAAAAAGAACAGAAATAATATAATTTTCAGGACGCTGAATACGCAGATTATGAGAAATGAGATAAATATCTATTTTTATCTGCGAAAATCTGCGTCCTAAATCAAAATGAATATCGCATTGGATGCGATGGGCAGTGATAATGCCCCGGAAATAGAACTGCTCGGCACAACCCAGGCATTAGAAGAATTTTCCGACGTTCAAATAAAATTATTCGGCAAGAAAGAAATTCTGGATAATCATAAATCTTTGATATCCCACGAGCGGTTGGAAATTATCAATTCCGAACAAGTTATCGGAATGCTCGATTCGCCGTCCGAAGTCCTAAGAACAAAACAGAACTCGTCAATCGCTAATGCCATAAAATCGCTCAAAGATAAAAAGACCGATGCGGTGGTGAGTGTCGGAAATACCGGCGCGGTAATGGCATATGCAATGTCTTTGCTTGGTACGATTTCCGGCATTGACCGGCCGGCGCTTGCTGCACCTTTTCCCACGCCCAAAGGACATACTTTAATGGTTGATATTGGTGCTAATGTTAATGCAAAGCCGATTAATCTTTTCCAGTTTGCAGAAATGGGTTCGATTGCGGCAAGTTATATTTTCAAGAAAGCAAATCCGACGGTCGGGTTATTGAACATTGGAAAAGAAGAAAAAAAGGGGACAGAGACAACTCAAGCAAGTTATAAATTATTATCGGAAAGCGGGCTCAATTTTATCGGAAATATCGAAGGCCAGGATATTTTAAGGGGTGGATGCGATGTAATCGTATGCGACGGATTTGTCGGTAATGTGATTTTAAAGTTCGGCGAGGGTATGGCAGAAATCATCAATGAAATGCTGGAAGAATATCTTGCATCTGAATCCAAATACCGCTTGCGCCGATGGTTTTCCAAGCCGGTCTTAAGTGAATTTATCGGACGCTGGAGTTACGAAGAATACGGTGGTGCCGTACTTTTAGGAGTTAAAGGTACGGTGATTATCGGGCACGGGCGTTCTACTCCCAAAGCATTTAAGAATGCAATAAAAACCGCAATTTCTGCGGTGCAGGGGAGAACAACCGAGCACATCGAAGAAAAATTCAAAGTTCAAAGTTTAAAGGTTAACAATTATGCAAAAGTATCATAACATTTTCTTTATTTTTTCCTGCCTCGTGTTTCTTTCTTTTCTTACTTGTGATAAGACACCGGTCGGCTATAACGAATTAGGTCGTGAGATGACCGAGCCGATTTTTACTGAGTTTCGTCCGGTTGACAAATTCTGTTACGGAAAATATTCACCTTTAGGTGCAGCCGATTATTTGGTGTTGGGTAAAAATAATGAATACGAATCTCGGATGTTGATTCAGTTTCCTCTAGACACGGTAACAATCAGTGGTGTGACAAATTTAAAAGTTGTATTGTATCCCAAGCATTACAATAATATTAAATTCACAGTCTATCCGATAATGAAAATCAGCGAGTGGCAAGAGGGTTCGGTGATATGGAACCGTGCTTACGAAGGCCAACCCTGGTTAATAAACGGCGGTGATTATTATAATCGGATTGTTGCTCGAATAGATTCACTGGCGAGCGACAGTTGCGTCTTTTCGCTGCCGATAACATCCGGATTTCTTGATACGCTTAAAAATAATTGCAATGGTCTGATATTTGTACCGGATTCGGGTGAGAATTTTGCGACTTTCAATTCCCGTGCCATCAGCAATAAAGAACCAAAAATAATTTTTGAATATGGAACTACTTCCCGAACATTCAAAGCATCTAATGATGCGCATATTGTCAATGCCGTAAATATGAATCCTAATTCTTATATTGATATGTGGCTCGGCGCTGGATATCCGTTTAGGACAATGCTCAAGTTTAATGTTGATTCGATTCCTAATAATGTGACGATTGCTTATGCGGAATTGGTTTTGCCAGTTCAATCTTATTATTCGATGTCCGATACTTTTGATATCGGTATCTGGAAAGTGCTTGACTCGACTTTTTCCCAGCAAACCAGTTTTGCCGATGCGCGGTTTGCCCAAACCCAGTTTTTCGGTGCTACAGATACCTTGATAATTTTCGATTTGCGCAATTTAGTCCAGAATTGGGTGACGACCGATACAAACTTTGGTATTCTCTTATCCTGCTTTCCAGAGAATTACGAAATCAGCCGGGTCAAACTAAAGACTGGAACCTTTGGACCATATCTAAAAATTGGCTATATTACACCACCGAAAGGAAGATTCTAAATGAATATGAGAAATATAAATCCTAAACTCCAAATCCCAAATCCTAAACAATATCAAAATTCAAATAGTAAAATTTACTACAAGTTTTTGGATTTAGTAATTGGAATTTGTTTAGTGCTTAGTGTTTCGATATTAGGATTTCCGCAAAGCGGATTTGGACAGTCTTTTTTTTCGATGCGGGGATTTGGCGAAGAGGTTTTATACACAGATGCGGTTTCGGGCAGTCTCGGCGGACTGGTTAGTTTGAGCCGGGAAAATCCAGCGTATCCGATTACACTAAATAAGACTTCTTTTTATGCCAATGTTTTATCGGGTTTTGTATATGGACAAGACAGCACAGCAAAACGTATGATTTATGATATCAGACCAATAATGGTCCAAGGTAAAATACCATTACCTTATCAGTCGCGCTTTGGCTTAAAAATTTCAGAAATATTCAATCAGAACTTCAACATCTATTCTGATTCTTTATTGTTTTCCGGTTACTGGACTCGACGCCACATAATTGGCAAGGGCGGTATTTATCAATTAGGCGCAAATCTCAGCAAGTCGTTTTTCAATAATAAACTTTCAATAGGCGGGGAGTATTTACGATTATTCGGTCAGGGACTGGAGCAGTGGTATTTTGAAGTGCTGAATGGCAATTATATCACGCTTGATTCAGTTGTCAATGCGTATTCAGCGCACCATTTAAAATTCGGCATCAGCAGTGATATTTCATTTATTAAATTTGCTTTATCTGCCGAAGATTTTTTACCGGGATTGATTAACTGTAAAGTGATGAGTCATAACTCAATTGTTGATTCAGTTGTTGGTCTGAAATTCGATATGCCTTATGGCATTGGTTTGGGAATAATCGTTGATAAACTTCCCCAGACCAAGTTTTATCTGGATATATTTTATCGAAACTGGTCAAAAGCAACGATAAATAACTTGCCGATTTCTTATGTTCAAAACAGTACAAAAATATCATTGGGTGTCGAACACTGGCTGACTGATTATAGTTCGATTAGAGTTGGTTTGCGATACTATACGACATATCTTTTAGACCATACCAATACTCAAATCAAAGAAATCGCCTTGACCGGCGGAAGTAGTTTTATGATACCTAAGTTTGGTTATCTGGATTATTCTCTGGAGATTATCCAGAGGAATGGCAAAGAGACCAAAGAGACAATCGGACGATTAAACTTAAGTTTGTCCTACGAAGAAATCTGGAAAAAACGGACAAGACGCTGGGGTTATTAAGCTAAAGATAGAACAGAATTCACATAAAAATTTAACTATTGACAAAATGTAGTTATTAAGGCATATAAGTATATATGCGTTCCGCTTAAAATTTATATAAGTGAACGCAAGGAGGATGTATGAGAAAATATGTAATACTTCTTATAGTCGTTTTAATGTTTTCTCTTTCTTATGCGGATACACTAAACTTCTCACTCAGTCAAGTAGCGTTAATCAGAAATAACAATATTAATAGACTTCTTGTTAAGTTCAATGTTAGTATATTAAACAATGTCGAAATTGATTATGCAGAGATTGTAATACCTCATTTTCTAACTACAGGAAAGATTGTTATTGAAGGTCATCGGTTATTGACTAACTGGAATTCTTCAACAGTCAACTGGAATTCATTTGGTCACGCTGGTGGCGATTATGATACAACAATAAGAACACAATATACAACAAGTGTATCAAGGAATAAACCGATAATTTTAGAAGTTACTAAATTTGTTGAGAATTGGGTTAAAACAGGTAATAACTACGGATTAATATTAAAACGACCATATTATGAAGGAAACGGATTTGGAAATGAAGGAACATTATTGAGAAATACTTTGGTAAATGCAAGATTAAGGATTTTCTATACTCGTTTGGCAGAATAAGAATGAAAAAAATAGTTGTACTTGTTATTTCTATCTTCACTCTTACTCAAGCAAAAAAACTGCTTGTACCTGAACAATTTTTAACAATTCAATCTGCAGTTATAACCGTTAAAAACAATGATACTGTTTCGGTGAATTTTGGAAAAGTTAACGGTCAACGGACAATAGTGACGACTTCACGAATGTTTAATAAAGATATAACCTTTGAAGTAAGAGGTGAAGGAAAAGAAGAATTGATGAGAATGATCGCAGATGTATTTAATCTTCCGAATCATAGAAATCAACAACTCACATTTTAAGATTCCGGTTGGCAAGGACAGGAATGGGTGAACCGTCCAGACACAAATTCTTCAGATCAGCAACCTTGTATCATAATTGATAATTTTAACTATCCGTTGGTTGTGTGGTCTGGATTTGGAAACGATTATACCCAAGCGTACACTAAATGGAACGGTATAAATTGGAACGAAGAACAAGGTGTTGGTCCGAATTTATCTGGAGTAACTTGTCGTTTAAGATCGTCTCTTTCATGCGATAATCAGAATAAAATACAATTAGTGTGGGATAATGCGAAATGTAATAATACTGACGATATTGGTTACAGTAATTACGAGGACACATTCTGGACAGATGAAAAACAAATTAATTCACCTGATTCAACCGAACTAGATTTTGCTCCGCAAATTGCATGTGGTGGAGGACAGATCTGGTGTGTTTGGTATGGCGGACCAACTGATGTTTCACCATATAAAATATATGCGAGTCGATGGAATGGCACAATTTGGGAACATGAAATGCAAGTGAGTCCGTCAGATGGTTATCATCACTGGTGGTGTAGTATTGTAGTTGGTGATAATGGAACGCCATATATTGTTTGGTGCGAATATCCACATTATTTAATTTACTTCAGCTATTATAATGGTACAAACTGGACAAATCCAATAATAGTAAATGATACATTTGCAGTTCGTGCTTCACCATGGGCTGGCCCAAGAATAGCAATTGATAGAAATAGGAATTTACATATATCATGGACAGGTGCGCTAGTCGGAGCTTCGACAAGGGATATATTCTATACTAAGCATAATGGTGTTCAATGGTTGCCAACGATTAAAATTACCCAGGATTCTATCTCTAATGAGTGGTATTCAGATATTGCAGTAGATAATCCTAATAATATCTGGATTACGTTTGATAGACAGGGAGGGGCTGACCAATTTCGTGTTTATGTTAAGCATTTTGATGGGATTTCATGGTCTTCGGAAGAAAGAATAGATAACGATATTTCATATCATGACAGTGGAGAGAAAATATGTCTTAATTATTATGGCATTCCCTGGATTTGTTTTAGTGGCATTCCTTATACTGGTAATAACTTTGATATTTTTTCTAACAGGTGGTCGTCCTTGGTTATTAAAGAAGAGCAACAGACAAACCAAGAAGGTAAAACATATGGAATTATATCTAATTATATCTTGAATCAAATCAGAGTTTCTTTTCAAGTGTCAACTTTTTCTT
>CAZXRM010000071.1:6105-7275 GCA_964642595.1 uncultured bacterium | reverse complement strand
TCTACTTACAAGTAGAGTATTGTATGTTTAAATTTACAATTCCAATTGGTAAATTATTGATTAACTTTCGAAATCAAGCAGGTTTATCTCAGTCTGAAGTCGCAGATAGAATGGGGTTGTCTCAAAAATCTGGTTATAAATATATCTCTCGATTAGAAAAAGGACAAATAAAGAAATCGCATCTGGAAACAATCTTAAATTATCTTGATGCGGTTGGAGTAAATTGGGAAACCTTCTTTCGAGAATTATCAACTCATCGGGCTACAGAAAATCATAAGCAGATAATGTCAAAAACAAAACTACCCAGTAATCTAAAACTACAGAAAACGATTGATAGAGATACTGGTTTGTATGCGAATAAGATTTCAGGTGTGCCGAAACAAGCAAATACAATCAATACAAAACTTGTTAAAGAAAAAATCAAAAACAAAGTGCTGAAACTTCTCGCATCTCATCAGACCGATGAAAAACTGATTCCTATTTACCTTGATTTTGCCGAGCATATGTTTAAACGAGAGCAAAACCCTAACCCGAATCCTCCACTCGACAATACCCCTTGGATTAAGACGGGTATTAAAAAGATTCTGTTTAGCAAAATATCAAGCATTGTTCACAAGACATTCTGGGCTGAGAAAAAGAAAATGGTAAAGCAAAAACCTTTGTCACAAGACAAGCAAGAGCAGATGGCGGTCCGATTTGCTAAATACCGCGCTCAAATCGAACCGATTGAACTGGCAGTCCAAAGACTGCTCAATCAGATTGTAATTCCGGAAGTTTTGTATCCGTTTTACAAAGCATATACCAGAGAATGTTTCAAGGCAATTAGAAAATACTTTGGCAAAGACCCGGTTTTACTCAAGCAAAAGATTTCAAATATCGATGACGAATGGATTGCGAATGGACTTAACGCAGAAGTGCTGGATAAGATTAAAAATGTCATTTTAGCGGCGTATCAAAATATCTAACCACGAAAACACGAAGGGCACGAAATTAGAAAACATAAAATGTAGGGCACGGCTTTAGCCGTGCGAAAAATTAAGCAGACCTAAAGGTCTGCCCTACAAAAACATCTTTCGTGGCAATCTCTCTTAGTAAAGCGTGGAGATTGCTTTGCCCGAATCGGGCTCGCAAAGACTACCATAGAGTTTAATTGTTTCTTATTTCCAATAT
>CAZXRM010000071.1:3473-6005 GCA_964642595.1 uncultured bacterium | reverse complement strand
CTTAACTATTTTCCATTTTCCAATAACTATTTTCTTTTCTCTAAATAATCAGCGTTCTCTGTAATAAAAAAGGCAGACCAATCACGGAAACGGGCTCGTAACGAGAAGGTCTGCCCTACAAAAACATCTTTCGTGGTAATCTCTCTTAGTAAAGTGTGAAGATTGCTTCGCCCGAATCGGGCTCGCAAAGACTACCATAGAGTTTCATTGTTTCTTATTTCCAATATCTTAACTATTTTCCATTTTCCAATAACTATTTTCTTTTCTCTAAATAATCAGCGTCCTCTGCATTAAAAAAAGGCAGACCATAAGGTCTGCCCTATTAAATTATTATATATTTATATCAGCATTTATCTAATGCTTGTTTCAAATCATCAATAACATCCTGCGGATGTTCAATGCCAACCGACATTCTGACCAGACCTTCGGAAATGCCTGATTCTTTCAATGCTTTAGCAGAGTAACTGGAATGCGTCATTGATGCCGGATGTTCAATTAAAGTTGCACAATCACCAAGACTGACCGCGCACACACACAGTTTGAGATTATTCATCAAACGCCGGCCGGCTTCCCGTCCACCTTTCAATTCAAATGCAATCATCGAGCAGAAATCCCGCATCTGTTTCTTGGCAATCGAATAGTGAGGGTGAGATACAAGACCAGGATATCTCACCCATTTTACTTTCGGATGATTTTCCAGAAACTTAGCGATTTCCATTCCATTGCGGTTATGCGCTTCCATTCGGACTGACATAGTTCTGAGACCGCGCAAAAGCAGCCAGGCATTGAACGGGCTCATAATTCCGCCCAAATCGCGGATTGTATAATCTTTCATATATGTAATAAAATCATTTTTCCCGATTACCATACCGCCAACTGTGTCGCCGTGTCCGCTGACATATTTTGTCGTGCTGTACATAACAATGTCCGCACCTAATTTTAAAGGTTTCTGATTATAAAATGAGGCAAAGGTATTATCAACCGCCAGTAATGCTTTATGCTGGTGGGCAATTTTTGCAGTTTCCTTTATATCTATTATATCAATTGTCGGATTAACCGGAGTTTCGATTAAAATAAGTTTGGTCTTTTTACTTAACTGCTTTTTCAGATTAGGAATAAAATTATCTGATTTCGCCCATTTGACTTTGATGTTCCACTTTGGCAATACATCAACCAACAACGAATAAGTACATCCATAAACCGGATAAACCGAAATAATTTGGTCACCGCTTTTGCAGATTGATAAAATTGTCCCGGAAATCGCGCCCATTCCTGATGCAAATGCACAAGCACATTCACCGCCTTCCAGATATGCCATCTTATCTTCAAACGCTTCGATGGTCGGATTACCCAATCGGGTATAAAAATATCCCTTTTTCCTTTTAGCAAAAATATCTGCCCCGGCTTCAGCACTTTCAAACGAAAATACCGCGCTTTGATAAATCGGTACTGACAAAGCCCTTGTTTTCAAGTCGCCTATCGTTTGTTTACCGTGCACAACATCAGTTGCGATGTTTCTTCGCATTTTTGGTTTCTTTTTCATTAATTTCTCCTTTTAACCACAGATAGACCGAATTACAATTTGTGTCATTGCGAGCCGAAGGCGTGGCAATCTCAAACTTATAGAAGCGTGAGATTCTTCGCTTCGCTCAGAATGACATTTCAGTGTAATCAGTGGTTTCATTTTATTCTGTTAATTCTATTAAAACACCGTTGGTGCTTTTGGGTGAGACAAATGCAACCTTGTGTCCCATTGCACCAATCCTTGGTTTCTCATCAATTAAAATTACGCCATTGGCTTTTAACATTTCCAATTTCTCTTCAATCTTATCAACATTAAAACATAAATGGTGAATCCCCGGTCCGCGCTTCTCCAAAAACTTAGCAATAGTTGTATTTAGACTCATCGGCTCGACCAGTTCAATATTATAAGTTTCCATTTTGAAAATTGCAACCCGCAATTTCATATCTTTCATCTCAACTATCTTTGGTTCACCCAAACCCATTAAATCACGATAAATCTTGACTGACTCATCCAAAGACTTTACTGCAATACCGATATGATTTAAACTTTTTAACATAATCTAATAAATCCGAATATCGAAATACGAAATCCTAAACAAATTCAAAATTCTAAATCCTAATGCGACTTTCTGTTTTGAATTTAGAAAATTTGATATTAGATATTGTTTCGAATTTCGTGCTTCGAATTTAGAATTTCTTTTAAATTTTATCATATTCTCCAAACACATTTCTCAGCAAATCGCAAATCTCTTGCAGTGTCGCCCTATTCTGACAGCACTCAATAATAATCGGCATCAGATTTTCATTCGAACTTGCTTGCTCGCCTAATTTATTTAAAACTTCTTTGACGTTATTCTGTTTGCGCTTGTTCTTAAATTTGCTAAGTTCTCTTTTTCTTTGCACTGCTAATTGCGGAGAGACTTTCAATATTTTAGTTGTTTGTTTCTTTTCTTTATTATCTGTAAAGACATTGACACCAATGATTTTTTTCTGCTTCTCCTCAATTGC
>CAZXRM010000071.1:0-3373 GCA_964642595.1 uncultured bacterium | reverse complement strand
AGGATTTCGGGTCTTGTGCTTTAAACCGCTCGCGCATTATCTTTGCCCAGATTCTTCGGCTGGCACGGAATTTAGCAATCTCTTCCATTATATTATTATGTGCACCGAAAAAGAATGATAATCTTGGTCCAAAATCATCAATTTTTAGTCCACGCTCCAAAGCTGCTTCGATATAAGCAATGCCATTAGCGATTGTAAATGCCAGTTCTTCTGTTGCGGTCGCACCGGCTTCGCGAATATGATAGCCGGATATTGAAACAAAATACCACTTCGGAATATATTTCGAGCAATAATCCCATAAATCAATTGCCAACCGCATTGACGGTTTGACCGGAAAAATATAATTGCCACGAGCAATATACTCTTTCAAAATGTCATTTTGAATTGTTCCTTGATATTCACGAATATTCGCGTATATATTCGAATCAATTCGCGAATTTCCGTCATCTGCTAACAAATACATCGCTAAAATCATCGGTGCCGTCGCATTGATTGTCATTGAAGTCGAAACATTTTCCAAAGGAATATTTTTAAACAATAACGCCATATCGTCAACCGTGCTGATTGCAACACCGACTTTTCCGACTTCACCTAACGCTCTTTGGCTGTCTGAATCATAACCAAGCTGGGTCGGCAGGTCAAAAGCGACCGAGAGTCCGGTCTGCCCTTGCTTTAAAAGATAATGAAACCGCTCATTGGTCTTTTTCGCATCGCCAAAACCGGCATATTGTCGCATTGTCCAAATCCGTCCTTTGTACATATTTGGGTAAAGTCCTCGGGTAAATGGAAATTTACCGGGGTCAGCAAGTCGGGTTTCGTAAATAAAATCAGTTATATCTGCTGGTTTATAAAAATCAGGCACTAAAATTATACTACTCAATAAAAAAGTATTGTCAAGATGTTCACAATTTCTTGCAGATACTTGACACGAGTAAAAATTTAGTTATAATCTAATGCTGTATGTATAACAACATTGAATTGACCCATAGCCAGGTCATTTCCATTAAAAAATATATTAAAACAAGGGGGCTAAATGATAAATAGTAACAAAAAATGTATTACTACTGCCTCTTTACTCCTCGCACTCGTTATCAGCGTCCTGATTCTGGGATGCGGAAAAACACCTCCGTCAGCATATTGGACATGGTCAACTGAAGATTCAACTGCAATTCAACAAATACTTAACCAATGGCATAACACATTCAAAACTGCATTCGGTGATACTGATTCAATTCAGAATATCACAACACTCTGGGATACGATTCGTGGTCTAAACCGAGATGATATGAGAACAATCTGGATGCGTCCGCATTATTGGCCAAGAGGTATCAAACGAACTATTACCAGACATGATATATATGATTTCTTTACTCCCGTAAAAGATACAACTGTTATGGTTCAATTAGTGGAAAGTATCTTCGGTAAAGTAAATATTTATATGGATTCATGTACGGTAAAAATCGGTGATACAACCATCCTCGGTGATACCTATGCTTTATACACAAGATACTTTGTCTATGCACCAGATACGGTTATTGAAAAAGATTTCCAGGGTATCTCAACCCGTTATCTCTATTTTTACCGTGATACAATCACGAATAACTGGGAATTCCGAAAGACTTCAGGTGGTGCAAGAATCTTTGTTCCGGATGAGGGCGATTGCCCGACAATTTTCGAAGGTATCGTATGTTCAACCGCAGTAAAAATCTGTACGGTTATGACCCGTCCCGATACTTTGCATTATGGAATGCAAGGTTTTTATGACCTGAATTCGATATTTTCAGTCAATATAACCGATACCGTTTTAGCTCGATTTTATAAACGTCTATATATTTATGAATTTGACCCAATAACATCATTCGGATTCTGGCACTATAACAATAAACGAAGAGATTTAATCGTTCCACGAGGTACTAATCGTCTGACTAATCTTGACACCGGTTGGAACAATGTTTTATTTGAAATTGTTCCATGGGAAGCCCTGTGCAAACGCGGAAATTATACTGCAATCATATGGTCAGTTTTAATGAAAGCAGAATAAAAGGAGAAAATATGAAGAAACAAATATTTAATATGAGCTATTTACTTGTTCTTGCTTTGTTTTTCACACTCCTCTCCCCTCGACTGATTAATAATCTATTTGCTGGAGAAACCGGTCGAATTGTCGGTCGCGTCGTTGATGCCCAAACTCAGGAAGCCCTGAGTGGTGTCAATGTCATTGTCGAAGGAACTGACCTTGGTGCCGCAACCGATGACGATGGCAGATATCTAATCACTAATGTACCTTCCCGAAAGTTCAATATTACTGCATCATACATTGGTTTTGAACCAATGACAATAAAAGATGTCTTAGTAATTCTCGACCAAGCCGTAACCGTTGATTTCAGACTTCGACCAACGACAATTATGATCGATAAACCGGTCATTGTGCAGGCTGAACGGGAAATGGTCATACGAACTGCGGTTGCAACTACCCGAACCAAATCCGAAGAAGAATTCAATCGCTTGCCGGTCAATGCTCTGACCCAATTAGTCGGATTGTCAGCCGGTGTCCGTCAGGATGATACGCGCGGCTGGACTCATATTCGTGGTGGCCGATTTGACGATGTATCATATTTGATTGATGGCGTTGCCGCCCGTGATGCAGTTTATGGCGTTTTATGGTCAAGTCCAAAACCAACTACTGACGCTATTCAGGAAGTAATTGTCATCACTGGTAGTTTTGACCCGGAATACGGCGAAGCAATGTCTGGCATTGTTCAGGCGATTACCAAAGAAGGTGGTTCAAAAACCAGCACTCGGCTAAAATATACAACTGACGAAATGTTTCCAAACCGTGATCTTAATTTTGGTTATAACCAGCTGACCTGGACTTTAGGTGGTCCAATTCCGTTTCAAAATCGGTTGCGATATTTCCTGTCTGCTCAATATTTGAAAACCGATGGTGACCGTGATGCCCTCTATTTTGTACCAGCCCCGAGAGCAGAAATTGCCGCCGAAGGAAAATTAACCTATCAATTCCCTAAAAGTTTTCCACTGACCCGTGAAGGTTTAAAATTAACACTGGATGGACATTTATCCGAATATCAATGGCAGGGATACTCCCATTCCTGGCGATATTGGCTGCTTGGCACATTTGCCAACCGTATCCGCTCGCAAAAAGCTAACTTGCATTTGAATTCAATGTTGACTCAGAATATTGTTTGGACTTTAAAAACCGGTCTATTCAACACCGCTTTATTAAGAGCACCTCGAGATATTAACCTTGAAGCATCGGATAGTGCAAGTTTCTTACGAAAATCCGGTCTTTGGAATGAATATCGTTATATGGGTGAAGACTGGGTATTTAATAATCCTCAAGGGTTATCAATCA
>CAZXRM010000070.1:0-7353 GCA_964642595.1 uncultured bacterium | reverse complement strand
TATCGTTATATGGGTGAAGACTGGGTATTTAATAATCCTCAAGGGTTATCAATCAAAGACGCTCTGCTTAATATGTACATTGCCAATGGCGATACAGTAAATTATCGGACAAAAATTAATGGTCGCGATACAACGATTATGATTATCGGAACCGGACTTGCTTACAAAGCTGAAGATTATACAATGAATAACCCTTATGGAGTCTATGGATTATTTATTTGTGAAGGTTATTCGTATTTTCATTATCGTACAACCGAAACAAAATATATTAAAGGTGATATCTCATGGACCCCGAACAAAGTCCACGAATTAAAGACTGGTTTTGACTTAACCCAATATACAATCGCTGAATATACCAATCAGAGTCCTTATGACCCAAATCCGTTCTGGGAGTATTACAAAGCAAAACCTTTGACATTTGCTGCGTTTTTACAAGACCGGGCAGACTTTGAAGATTTAGTTATTCGTGGTGGCCTGCGATTCGATTATCTTGATGCTAAAGCCCGAAGACGGGCATTTCCGGACAGTGTTGGTGGTCGAGCGGAAATTCGTGACTCGATGGTGCCGGTTGACCCCAAACTCCGCCTCTCACCACGTCTCGGTCTTTCATTCCCATTATCCGAACGGGTTAAATTCCGTTTCTCCTATGGACATTTCTTTAAAAATCCAACTTATAGTGACTTGTTCAGTTGTAGTGAATTCTCCGCTCTCGATATTCAACGCCGTCCCAATAATATTGTCGGCAATCCTGATTTAGCAGCAGAAAAGACGATTGCTTATGAAATGGGTTTTGATGCCCAGCTTAGTGATATTTTTGCATTTGATTTGACAACGTATTACAAAGATGTATATGATTTGTCTGGAACACGCACAATTCAATCAATACCTTCTTACACAATGTACTATAACGTTGAATACGCCCGCATAATGGGCGCAGAAGCAACATTCACGAAACAATTAAGTGATTACTGGCGTGCATCGGCATCTTATACATATCAAATTGCCAAAGGAACTGCGTCAACTGCTACTGCCGAATATTCCCGTGGATATGTTGTCCAGATTGACTATCCGTTGGACCACGATATGCGACACCAGGCATCGCTTGATTTCTCATTATCATTCCCATCGGATTTCGTATTCATACCATTGCGTGATTTTGAAGGTTCATTACTTAGTCGGTTCAATAGTGGGTTACCTTACACACCAACCGATATCCGCGGGACGCAAATTGCTGATGAAAACTCATCACGCTTGCCCAGTACATTCTCAATTGATTCCCGTCTTAATAAATCATTTAAGGTCGGTCGAATGAATATTAATGTCTTCTGCGATATCTTTAATTTATTAAATAACGAAATAGTTACAACTATCTTTACAACAACTGGCAGCCCATCTGACCGGGGTCGAAGATTCTCGGTGAATGAATTCTCTTATGGTTTTGTTGTCGGTGATTATTATTATCATCCGGCTCGAGACTTTAATCACGATGGTTACATCACTCGATATGAAATGTACCAATCTTATATGGATGCTTACAATGACCGTTATACAATTCCGACTTATTACGGCGCTTCTCGAAAAATCCGTTTCGGAATCAGTTTAGGAATTTAGTTTGGAGGAAAAATGATAACACAGAATAATAGAAAAATTTCAATTGTATTCTTGCTACTTGCTACTTGCTACTTGCTTATCCCCCCAATTCTTTCTGCCAAGTCATTAACTACACCACCTCAATCACATCGTGTTCTCGATAAGAAAATCCTTGATATTAACCGGTGGCGATGTCCATTTTACAATGACGGACGTTATGCATTTGATGAAGCGACTCGTGTCGCAGGTGGTGCCTGGCCTTTCCCATTTAACAATTATTATATTTTTGGCGCTGGTCCATGGGTTGGAGCAATTCTTGGCAATGACACATTTGTCACCAATGGTTACAATCCCAACACTGCCGCTGGTGAATTTTACGCAACACCAGCATCAGACTGGCAATCTGGCACGGGCAATGCATTAGACCGGATTTATAAATCTCCCGGTGACTGGCCTCCACCCCAATCTCGTTTTGGAACTGATACATCTTTAGTCCCGCAAAAAAGCTTTTCCTTGCAGGATATGTGGTGTGTTTATTGCGACTTATCGCTTGACAAGCATACTTCTCCCGGACAGCCGCTGGGAGTTGAAGTTTACCAGACCGTCTATGCTTGGAACTATCCAACCAATCAAGATATCTTCTTCATTACCTATAAAGTGAAAAATGTTAATCCGACTGACACTATTAAACGAATGTTTCTTGGTGCTTGTATGGACCCAGACATTGGTGCCGCCGCGGACGATATGACTTCGTTAATCAGAAATGCTGTCATCGGTGGTGATACCGTAGAAAATGTCGGTTTTGCTGGTGATAATGATAATATCGAAACTGATGCGACCTGGCAAACTGGCACTCCAGGTGTAATTGCGTATAAATTTCTGGAAAGTCCTAAAGACCAGTTTGGCAATCCGCTTGGTATGACTTCGTTTAAAAGATTCACAATTGATATTGACCCAATGCGCGACGGTGACCAGTATTTAACAATGGCTGGCTATGATTATCGAACCGGTATTCGCTCACCTTATGATTCGGCTGATATCACACCAGCAGATAAAAGATTCATTCAGTGTACTGGTCCATTTGATTTAGCTCCAAACAAAGTCGCAACAATCATTGTTGCCGCAATCGGTGCACCATATGGTGACGCAGGCGAAACATGGGCATCCAGAGATACTAATGATTTAAAACCTTTAGCTAAAGCCGCCGCAACCGCTCAATACATTTATGACCAAGGTTGGTTATTACCAGGACCACCGGTTGCATCCAATGTCGTTTTAATTCCTGGCGATAAAACAGTCCGGATTGTCTGGGATGATACACCAGAAAGAACACCTGACCAGTATTATGATGTTGCATCTGATACCAACAGCGCTGGTTATGACCCGGCTTATCGCAAGTATGACTTTGAGGGTTACAAAATATACAAATCAGCCGATGGCGTTAACTGGACAATGCTTCGTCAATGCGACTTGATAAATGGAATTTCATTTGATGTTGACAGCAGCAACAAAGTTTTTAATGATACGACTGCTCATGATGCAGCAAGTGTACGAACCCGAGCCCGCGAAACCGGTGTTCTGTACAGTTTGGTTGATAACGATGTTACAAACGGGTATCCTTACTACTATAAAATCGCAGCATTTGACTTTAATTTCACAACTTCTACAACTGGTATTGACACAATCAGTTTTGAATCCAACCCAACACCCGTATCAATTCGACCCCGTTGGGAAGCACCCAATTATGATACATCATGGGTAAAAATATGGCGAGTTTTAGGTGATACAATAAAACCTGGTTTAAAATGCTCAACTAAAATTGTCACCCCTTATGCTTTGACCAAAGATACTCTGGTATTAACTTATGCCGGACCCGCATACGGTGGTTCAGCATCCAAAGCACTATATCGCTTCACGGTACGAAATAAAAGAACTGATGAACTTGTTCTTGATACTGTTCGTTATATGTATGAAATAAACAAAACAACTCGTCGTAACTATCCACCGTTTGGCGGCACTGAAATTATATCAACATCATTAATTGCCGGACCATCAAAGACTTTTGATACAATATATCATCTCACCGGTAATTATCCGGATTCGCAAATTACTCGACTTGATGTTTCAATTCCACCTGCATATTGGGCATTTCGTGGTTCGGATTATAAACTCATTTGGCGTGTAGTCGGCTCGGAAAAAACCTGCGAAATATATGATTTAACTGCTGGTAATATACCGGTTCCGCGCACGCGATTTGCCAACCGTACATTCTATGATACTTTAGCAAATGGCTGGTGTTTTGTCACATCATTAACAACATTGCCTGCTGATTCTGTGCTGACGACCGCAACCCGATACATCTATCTTAATTGCGGTTACTTCACACTTAACCGCGGTACCGCAATCGGTACTGACTTGTATAATCTAATCAATGACGGCGACGAATGGTACATTAAGGGTTACACCGGTCAAGGCACTGCGCCATATTATAATGTATTCTATATGGTCGGGGACCCACCAGAAATTAGAAATGATACAACCTACAAACTTAATGTAAAAGTTGTACCCAATCCTTACATTGTAACAAACCGATGGGAAACCAACAAACTGTCCCGAAGAATTGCCTTTACTCATCTACCCGCTGATTGCACAATCCGTATATTTACGATGGCAGGAAATCTGGTCAAAGTTATCGAACACAAAGACACTAATACAACAACCGATGCACAGCCTCAGGAACTCGGTGGCACGAGATATTGGGATTTACTAAATGAACACGACCAGTTAATTTCGTCCGGTGTATATATATTCCATATCCAATCTCCAATCGGTGAACAAGTTGGTAAATTTGCGGTGATTCAATAGGAGGAAACAATGAATATCAATAATCTAAAAATAAATATCAAGTATATTATTCTTTTTATTGCATTAGTTTCACTCCTATCACCTCGCTTCTCGTTACTCACTACTGCTAATGCAATAGATGTTAAATTCTCCAAAGTCGGTACAACTAGTGCCCAATTCTTAAAAATCGGTGTTGGACGTGCGACCGGAATGGGTGAGGCATTTTCCGCAATTGCTGATGATGCGTCGGCTAGTTATTTCAATCCCGCCGGGCTTGCTCAGCTAAATACCCGTGAAGTTTTCGTCAATCACATCAACTGGATTTCCGATGTCAACCACGATTATATTTCCGCCGCTTTACCAATGTCAAATTTAGGCACACTTGCCTTATCCGTAACTGCAGTTACAATGGGCGATATGGAAAGGTTATGGCTTGATGACCCGACATCGAGAACCCGCGAAGACGACTCGACCGGACTGTACTTTAGCGCAATGGATATGGCATTTGCTATATCATTCGCACGGCAAATAACCGACAAACTCTCGTTCGGTTTAACTACAAAATTAATTACGCAGTCAATCTGGAATATGAGTGCAACTGGTGCCGCTTTTGATTTAGGTCTTCTTTATCACACCGGCTTCAAATCATTACGGCTTGCTGCTTGTGTCACTAATTTTGGTACATCAATGTCATTTTCCGGTCTGGGACTCGAATTCCAGGATACATCATATCAGACAAAACCGCGCGCTCAATATAAAACAACTCCGACACCGCTTCCAACAACTTTCCGATTCGGATTAGCTTATAATATAATTGAAATGGATGATAATGTACTGACTACGGCAATTGATGTTATCCATCCCAACGATATAAACGAAACGATTGATTTCGGGCTTGAATATAATTTCAAGAAAATGTTTTTCCTGCGCGCTGGTTACATACTGAATTCGGATATGAAATATTCCGAAGCAATCAAACATACCGCTGGATTATCGGCTGGAACCGGTTTTATCGTCAATATTGCACCGACCGTTAAACTTCGACTTGATTATTGCTATCGGGATATGGGATGGCTTAAAGCATCACACCGCCTTGGCGCAATCATCGGATTCTAAAATAAATATTTATTTAACCGGGGCATCCTAAGAGGATGCCCCTTTTTATCAAATTGCTAATGGTTAATTGCTAATTGTCATTGTATCAGATATGAAACTATATATCTTCCGCTTCTTACCCCCCGCCTTTTACCCCTTGCTTCTCATCTCATGCTTCTTGCTTCTTACTTCGTCTTCTGTCTACGCAATTAACTGGACGGTAATGGTCTATATGTGCGGTGACAACTCGATGAACGAGCAAACTTATGAAGACATTGAGGAAATGTTAGAAGTCGGTTCTACGGAAAAAGTAAAAGTTATCGTGCAGGTTGATAATTTGTCATCGAGTATTGAACCGAATTGCCGTAGATATTTAATAAAACAAGGGCAAAAAGAACTGCTCGAAAATTTAGGTGAAATTGATATGGCTGACCCACAAACACTAATTGAATTCTGCCGGTTTTCTAAAATTAACTATAGTGCAGAAAATTATGTATTAATTCTTTGGGACCATGGTAATGGCTGGCCAATCGGAGATTACAATGCAACTGGCGAAAAAGGAATCATCTATGACCAGTCATCTAATAACTGGATTGGCATTGCCGATGGCGAACTGAAGACCGCTGTGACTGAAATTAAGAAAATCTTCAATAAAAATATTTCAATCATCGGTTTTGATGCCTGCTTGATGGCAATGGCAGAAGTCGCTGGCGAACTAACAAACAGCGCTGATATAATGGTCGCTTCCGAAGAAATTACGCCCTGGGATGGTCTGCCCTATAATGACATATTGTCATATTCTATTAGTCATCCCAATATTTCCGCCAGTGACTTGACAAAAAAAATGGTTGAGATTACCACAAACTCATACAACAATGGTTCACAACATTATGCACCCTGCACATTTTCTGCTGTTGATTTGAAACAATTTAGCCGAGCCCAAAAAGATTTTATTAATACCGCAAATATCATCGCCTGCTATGCAAATACTTCTTCAGTTAGACAAGCAAGAAATTTAGTCCAGACATTTTCGATTGAATCATCACAAAATCCGGCGCCGACGGCTCGTGACGATTATATTGACTTAATTGACTTTCTGGAAAAATCCAAGAATTGTGCTGATGACCAGAATGAAAAGCAGCAAATCGAACGAACCATTTCATACTTCAAACAAGCAGTATTAGCGCATAAAAATGTCGGCACGTATCTAGACAGCGCCAAAGGTATATCAATCTGGTTTCCGGATAACTATATTGCTTTTAAAAAACAATACAATGATTATCGCGGACTGAATTGGAGTAATACTATTTCATGGCTTTCATTGCTTAATAATTATTATAATTCAGATGATGTCAAACCATCACAACCAATAATATCTGATATTCATGTTAACAAGAAAAATGATTTTTATTTATTCTGGAATAAAAGTTATGATTTGGCATCGGTCCGATACGATATACTAGAAACGAAAAACATTACTCAACTATTCTCTGATGATTGCGAAACAATGCAATCGTGGACATCCGATGGTTTCTCCGTATCATCCGACCAATATTTTTCACAGTCAAAATCATTTTATTCGGGTAATGGAAATAATTATAATAATATATTAGAACTTAACCAGCCATTTTCAGTTATTGATGGTGGAATTTTATCTTTTTGGACTTATTATTCCACTGAAGAAAAACATTTACTGACTGGACAGACAAAAAAAGATGTTTTTTATGTTGAAATTTCCGTTATAGACAATGACTTTAAAAAATTGGATTCATTTTATGGTACTCAGAAAACATGGACCGAACATAGATACCTATTGCCTAGAAC
>CAZXRM010000069.1:0-7458 GCA_964642595.1 uncultured bacterium | reverse complement strand
CATTATATTACTCCCTTCATTTTAAACGAATTTATCGAATGATAGCGAATTTTTCGAATAAGGTGAGATTCGTTTTATTCGCTGTCATTCGTTATATTCGAGATTTTATTTCATCCAACTTGCTTTTCTTTTTTCTAAAAATGCGGTCATCCCTTCTTTGGGCTCGCCGGTTGAAAAGCAGAGCGCAAAGGTTTCGATTTCCAGTTCTTTGGCGGTTTCCAGATTGGAATCAAGCCCGCGATTGATAATTGTCTTGGTCATTCGGATTGCCAAAGGTCCCTTATTCATAATCTTTTTCGCCATCTCTTTTGCCGAGTCCATTAATTTATCTAACGGAACAACTTTATTTGCCAACCCAGTCCGCAATGCTTCCTGCGCATCAATATGGTCACCGGTATAAATCAACTCTTTAGCAATTCCTGCACCGCATAGCCGTGCTAAACGCTGGGTTCCGCCAAAACCTGGGATGATACCAAGGTTGACTTCTGGTTGACCAATCTTTGCGACATCGGCAAGAATTCTTATATCACAAGCCAAAGCAATCTCACATCCGCCGCCTAAGGCAAATCCGTTGATTGCCGCAATTACTGGTTTATCAATATTTTCTAATTTACCTAATACCCGATGTCCGTTCTGGGCAAAGACTCTTGCTTCCATGCTCGAATATTTACTCATCTCCGAGATATCAGCACCAGCAATAAACGCTTTGCCTTCGCCGGTTAAAATTATTACTCTTACTTCTGATTTTATCGCAAGTTCGTCAAGAATTTTTTCTAACTCGAGAATTGTTTCGGTGTTCAACGCGTTAAGCGCCTTGGGGCGGTTAAATTTGATGATTGCAATGTTATCTTCGATGGTTAATAATAAATTTTTATAATCCATTAATCCTCCATAATATTTAAGAAATTCTGATTGTAAATTGACTGACAATATCTCACTGATAGATTATAAATATTTATCACTAATAGTCAACCCCGCACCGATTCTCAAATACATTATATGTAAATCATAATACAATGATTTGTTTACACAATCTCAAGAATAGGTTCGGGGTCAAGAACCGAGACATCAAAAAATCTTGACTTTTAATAATAATTCAATATTCTATCTAATGCGCGATTTGCAAAACGAAAGCGATTCCCGCAATATCAATATTGATAAAGTTGGCATCAAAAACCTGCGGTATCCGATTCTATTGTCGGACAAGGCGCACAAACAGCAACATACAATTGCCCAGATTAATATGTATGTCAATTTACCCCATAATTTCCGTGGTACTCATATGAGCCGGTTTGTCGAGGTTTTGAGTAGGTTTCATCGCGAAATCGCAATTCACAATATCAGCAATATTCTCAAGGCGATGAAACAGGAACTGAATGCTGCATCAGCCCATATCGAGATGGAATTTCCTTATTTTATCGAAAAAAAAGCACCAGTTTCTGGCGCGGTCGGATTAATGGAATACCAATGCAATTTTATCGGGGACCTAACCGATAAAGTCCGACTGGTATTGGGCGTGGGCGTGCCAATTACAACTCTCTGCCCTTGCTCCAAAGAAATGACGCAAAAAAGCGCGCACAACCAGCGCGGCGAGATAAGAGTCAAAGTCAGGTTTAAGGGGTTTTTTTGGATTGAAGATTTAATCGAACTCATCGAAAATTGTGCCTCAAGTCCGATTTATTCCCTTTTAAAACGTGAAGATGAAAAATATGTAACCGAGCATGCTTATGATAATCCGGTTTTTGTCGAAGATGTCGTGCGCAATGTTGCATTAAAATTAGATTCAAACTCTGATATTACCTGGTATCGGGTCGAAACCGAAAGTTTTGAATCAATCCATAATCACGATGCCTATGCGGCATTAGAAAAAAAGATTAATTAAAAGGAGCCAAAATGAAAAACTATATTATAATGCTTGTTTTATTTTTATCGGTTTTATTTATCGGCTGCCCATCCGCAAAAACCGTCGCTGAAGATGTGAAATATGATATTTCTACACCCGAAGGGCTTTATCAGGAAGGACAACATTATTTAAAACAGAAAGAGTATGATTTTGCCCAGCGGTCTTTTACCACTTTGGTCGAAGATTTTCCCGAACACGAATTAGCCGATGATGCGCAGTTTAATGTTGCGGAGATATTAAGCAATCCGAAAAACAAAAACAAAGATTTGGATGCTGCTTTGGACGAATACCAGACATTAATTGATGACTATCCGGATAGCCCCTTTATTTCAAAGGCAGAAAAAAAGATAGAACAAATCGAAAAGCAACTTGAAAAAGAATAAAATAATCACTTTACGGAAAGTTTTATCTGATGAAAACACTGATTGTTAACAGCTACCGGGTTGACCCCGAGAAAAAAATAAATCCCTATATTGAAATCATTCAAAAGTTCAGTTCGTATCAGGTTGTAAATGATGTTGATTTATATACCCATGTCCGGTTTATTGATTATGATGCAATCGTCTTGTCCGGGTCAGCCGACCTGATTTCCCGTGGTGTTTATTCCAAATCCTATGTGGAATTTCTTAAATACAACACAATGCCCTGCCTGGGAATATGTTATGGTCATCAGATGCTTGCCAAAGCATTTGGCACAACCATCTATTCCAAACTTACTCGTATAGAACAACAGGAAACTATAAGAATTATTAAGCAAGACCCGATATTTAAGGATTTAAATGCCGAATTCTTGGCGCTGGAAAGCCATTTAGAGTATGTAACATTAAATGATTTGCCGGCGGCCGGCTTCGAACTGCTTGCAAATTCTCCGTCCTGTGAAGTGGAAGCAATCAAACATATTCAACACTGTTTTTATGGTGTTCAGTTTCATCCTGAGCGCTCGGGTCTAATCGGTGAAACCATTTTCAGAAATTTCTATGATATAATCCGTGAGAAGTCCTGCGTGCGCAGGGATTCTACCCGTTTATAATATACAGCAGAAAATAGTAAAATACCGGGACCGTAAATAATAGACTGTCAACCCGGTCTAAAAACCCGCCGTGTCCGGGCAATACTTGTGAACTATCTTTTAAATCAAAGTCCCTTTTAAATCCGGATTCAACCAAATCCCCGATTTGAGCAACAATGCTCAAAACCAGCCCAATAATAACCGACAGCAGATTGGTCATATTTGGAAATATTCCCTTCAAGTAAAATATCGAAAATATAACACTGACAATAATGCTTCCGACAAATCCTTCGATTGTTTTATTCGGACTGATTTTTACTGCCAGTTTATGTCGGCCGATTAAACTGCCGACAAAATAAGCCGCGGTATCATTGACCCAGGTAAAGGCGACCGGGAAAAAAACAATAAATCCTGCCCGCCAGAAATTTAATTCGGCTATCCGCGTCCATATTTTTAGATATAAAAGGTGCGATGGCAGGAATCCCAGGTAAAACAATGTAAACAGACCAAACGGTACTATCAAATAATATTGAGCGCGTTTTATCAAAGCATACAGGAAAAATATCAACGGTATCAATATGTAGAGAATACGGTAATTTTGCACCAGAGATGTGTTCCGAATTAAATAACCAAAATAGAAAAGGGTTGGAATCAGAATATTGAGTATAATCATCAATGTACGGTTGAGATATATCTGTTTTTGTTTTAACATCTTTAAAAATTCAGCGGTTGACAACGTGATCCAAATTATACTCAATAAATAAAGTGCGGTCGGATGAATAAAAAGTGTCAACACGACTAACGAACCAAGAATTACGCCAACCACAACTCGCTTTCCTAAATTATTCACTGTCCAATCTCCCAAACCTGCGTTTCCGGTGCGAATAATCCTCGATTGCTTTCAGTAGTTCTTTTTTATCAAAGTCAGGCCAGAGCGCCTCCGTATAATAAAATTCAGCATACGCGCTTTGCCACAACAAATAATTGGAAAACCTTTTTTCCCCGGCAGTCCGAATCATCAAGTCCGGGTCCGGAATTTCCGGGTCATAAAGATATTTGCCGAACTCTTCACTGGTTATTTTACTAAGGTCTTTTTCTTTGTTGCCAAGTTTCTTTATCGCATCTATTATCTCATTCCGTCCGCCATAGCTTAATGCCAGAACTAAAACTAATCCTGTATTATTGGCGGTTTTCTGTATCATATAATTCAGGTTTTTTCTTACACCCTCAGGCAATCGTTCAACCTGACCAATTGCACGTACTTTGACATTGTTCTTGTTCAGTTCTGGTTCTTCCTTAATCAATGATTCCTGCAATAAACGCATTAGCCGGTCAACTTCAGATTTGGGGCGCTCCCAGTTTTCTGACGAGAAAACATAGAGCGTTAAATATTTTATACCAAACTCGGCCGAGGCACGGACGATATTTCGGATTGAATCAACTCCTTTTTTATGGCCGTAAAATCTCGGCAACCCGCGTTTTCTTGCCCACCGCCCATTCCCGTCCATAATTATCGCAACATGGGTCGGAATATTATCCGGAAGTTTGTGGTCTTTAGTTTTCATTGCTCTTTTTTCTTATTCGTGTCCATCCGTGGCTATAACTTTATTTTTCAAGAATCTCTTTTTCTTTCTTCTGAAAAAGCCCGTCAATAATTTTTATGTATTCGTCGGTAAATTCCTGAACTTTTTTTGTTCCCTTTTCCGAATCGTCTTCGGAGATTTTCTTGTCTTTTTCCAGTTTCTTAATCTGCTCATTGCCTTCTCTTCGGATATTACGAACCGCGACTTTCGTATCTTCGGCAAGTTTCGCGCACAATTTAACCAGTTCCTTGCGCCGTTCTTCGGTCAACGCCGGAATTGGAATTCTAACCAGGTTTGCTTCGACCTGCGGGTTCAATCCAATCTCTGCTTTGTGGATTGTCTTTTCAATCTCAGTGATTGCATTGCGGTCCCAGGGTTGAATCACAAGCATCCTTGGCTCGGGCGCCGAGATTGACGCGATCTGCTTTAGCGGCACCACGCTTCCATAATAATCAACTTTCACCTCATCTAAAATTGCCGGGTTGGCGCGCGCGGTACGTATCTTGGACAACTCGAGAGATAACAAATCGGTTGTTTTGTGCATCTTCTCTTTTATCTGTTTATATTTTTCTTCTAACATATAATACTCCTTCTTATTAAAAGATAAAATCTATTGATTGTATTGTTGTTAAAAAATATTGACGGTCACAAAGGTAATTGCGACTAATAACTTACTCCTTTTGAGTAATTAGATAATTCGTTATTAGATATTACTCTTCGCCGAGTTTGAAACGGACAAACCTTTTAATCCGGATATTTTCGCCGTATTTTGCGATTTGTTCTTTGACATAATCGCCGACTTTCCGGTCTGGTGTCTTGACAAATGGTTGTTCCAAAAGACACACGTCGGAAAAAAACTTTTCCAGTTTACCCTGGATAATCTTCTCAAGAACCGGCGCGGGTTTTTTGGAGTCAACCAGTTGTTCTTCGTAAATCTTTTTTTCCTGCTCGATTTTTTCCGGAGCAATGTCTTCGCGGGAGACGGCAATCGGGTCGGTCGCAGCAATCTGCATCGCGATGTCGCGGACAAACCGCCGGAATTCTTGATTGCGTCCGACAAAATCGGTTTCGCAGTTAACTTCAACCAGAACGCCTAATCGCTCGCCGGGATGGATATACGAATCAATCACGCCCTGCGCGGTTGCCCGTTCCATCTTTTTTGCGGCTGACGCGATACCTTTTTTCCTCAAAAACTCGATTGCTTTTTCGATATCACCGCTGGTCTCTTCCAGCGCTTGCTTGCAATCCATTATACCCGAATTGGTTCTTGCCCTTAATTCTGATATTAGTTCACTCGATATTTTCATTGTTGCTCAACTCCTTCGGGCTCGGGTTCGGTTTCAAATCCTTTTCTACCTTCCATCACCGCATTGGCAATGATACCGGTAATCAATTTTATCGAACGCAAAGCGTCGTCGTTGCTCGGAATCGGATAATCAATTTTTTCCGGGTCGCCGTTGGTATCAATCATTGCCACCACTGGAATTTTTGCCCGTCGCGCTTCGGCCAAAGGCGTTGCTTCGCGAACCACATCAACCAGATAGACAATACCCGGCAGACGGTCCATTTCTTTGACTCCGACAAATATCTTCAAGAGTTTTTTGTATTCTCGCTCGAGCATCAGCAGTTCTTTTTTGGTGTATTTGCCGGCCCGGCCTTCGTTCATTATCCGCTCTAATTCGACTAACCGCGCGATGCGGGTCGAAACAACATCAAAGTTTGTGAGCAGTCCGCCCAGCCATCTTTCGTTCACATAATAAGCACCGCATCGTTTTGCCTCTTCTTCGATGATCGGCTTGGCTTGCGGTTTGGTACCGACAAACAGAATGTCCTGTCCCATTTCTGCGGCACGGCGCACTGCTTCTGCGCCCAGCTTTATCCGCTCCAGTGTTTTTTCCAGGTCAATGATGAAAATGTCGTTTTTGCGTCCGAAGATATAAGGTTTCATTTTGGGATTCCATCTTCGCGCGCGGTGTCCGAAATGTACGCCGGCTTCTAACAAATCTTTAATCGTTAACGTTTGGTCCATTGGAAGCGTTTTCTCCTTTTGGCAAGTCCGTATTTCATTCGTTCCTTTTGTCGCGGGTCGCGTTTTAAAAGTCCGGCGCTCTTCAGCGTTTTGCGCAACTCTTCATTTTGAGCAACCAGCGCCCTTGACATTCCCAGTGCAATCGCGCCGGCTTGCGAGGCAAGCCCGCCGCCGATAACCTTGCACACAGCATTATATTGACCTTCGAGACCGGTTGATTTAAGCGGCAGCACCACCAGGTCAACCAGGTCATCGCGACCTAAATAATCTTTGGCTTTTTGATTATTAATTTTTATATCACCCTTGCCCGAAATCAGCCATACTTTCGCAGTTGCAGTTTTTCTTGAACCCGTAGCAAAAATACTATCTTTCATATACTATATTTATTTCTCCTCAAATTAAGATACTAAAATTGGTTTTTGAGCCTGCTGTTTGTGATGCGGTCCGCCGTAGACATTCAATCGGTGCATCCGTTTTGCCTGCAGTTTATTCTTGGGCAGCATGCGCTTTACCGCCAGCTCGATTACCCGGTCCGGATGCTTGGCAAGCATATCCCTAAAAATTGTCTGCTTCATACCACCCGGATAACCGGAATGGTGATAATATATTTTTTCTAAAAACTTTTTGCCGGTCACTTTGATTTTGCTGGCATTGATAATCACAACATAGTCACCCATATCTAAATGCGGCGTAATCTGCGGCTTGTCTTTGCCAATCAACACTCTTGCAATTTTAGTTGCAAATCTTCCCAGCGTTTGGTTTTCGGCATCAAACAAATACCACTTTCTCTCTATTTCGCTTGCTTTTGCAATGTAACTTTTCATAATAATCAATAGTTATACCTTAAAAAATACGATTTGTCAATAGTTGATTTCTTTTATGATGTTACTATTTAGAAATGTTAAAGTTTTTACTAAATAGAAATGTTAAATTT
>CAZXRM010000068.1:4805-7590 GCA_964642595.1 uncultured bacterium | reverse complement strand
CAATATAGTTTTAAAGTTTTTGATTTGTGTTTTTGGTATTTGGTTTTTAATTTTTAATTTTAGCGGTATCAATTGGTAAAAATATGACAATACTTGGAATTGATGTTGGCTCGAGTTATACCAAAGCAGTGTTGTTTGACCCATCAACGGGTATCTGTGATAAACCGGTAGCGTCGAGGCTCGTCCTCGACAAAGAAGAAGTTGGGGATAAACCCCAACGCTACGATGGTACAATTAAAAAGAAACTCGTCATAAAAACCGCTTTTAAACCCAAGCAGGCAATCGAACAGGTTAAATCACAACTTACAGGTTATGATAAAATCGTTGCGACTGGTTTTGGTCGGGAACTGGTTACCGATGCAGATAAAGTCATCACAGAAATCACTGCTTTTGCCCGCGGTGCTTCATTTATCGAGCCACGAGTCAGAACCGTAATTGATATCGGCGGACAGGATTCCAAAATTATTAAAATCAGCAATAATAGAACTGATAGGTTTATGATGAATGACCGATGTGCAGCTGGAACGGGCAATTTTATTGAAAAGATTGCCAAATCATTAAATCTTACCTTAAAACAATTTGGTAATTTAGCAGTAAAGTCTGACCGACCCGAGATGATTGATTCGTTGTGCGTGGTGATGGCAGAAACCGAGATTTTAAGTCTGGTCAGCGAGGGTAAAAATATCGAAGATATTGCCGCGGGGGTTTGCGACTCGCTGGTGCGTCGGATTTCGGGTATCGGCTCGCAGATCGGCATTGAAGAACCGATACTTTTCTGCGGCGGTGGAGCATTGAATCCTGGCCTGGTCAAATCAATGCACAGAGTTTTGGGTAATGTGATTGTTGCTCAAGATGCTCAATTCATCGGCGCGATTGGTGCCGCGTTGTCAATTTAACCCAGCGCAAAAAGGTATCCATTAGCATAGCTTGGTACGATATACGGTCTGTAATTCTCTAGATTATCAATCAGACAGATTGTCTGGTTATATAGTCAAAAATCCCGAGATTAACCAATAAAATTAAGCCCTAAGGCATACCCCGGGTTATCCTCTCGGTTGTCCTCGGGTTTGCCTAAGGGTCTGTATGTATGGCGACCCAAAAGATTAGTTAGAAAATAGCCGAGAATGTCAGGTAAACCATAAGAAAAATAAAACGAGTGCACACCTTTATTAGGAACGCACCCGTTTGTGTTATTTATATTTTATTGCACAATAGGTATCGCGCCTGATTTTGCCTCAAGCGCATACTTAACAGAATTCAGCCCATTTGTTGTCGCTTTCGCCTCTTGACAGACGCGGTTTTTTATATTATATTACAATCACTTATCCTTGTTAATCGTTATGAGAAAAGCGATATTTTTTTTAGTGTTATGCCTAATTATTTTGGGATGCGGACAAAAGAAAAGCAGCGCGAATGAAGCAAAATCAGGTTCGCAAACCGACAATGTTTTTTTTACCTCCGAATCAATAAAACTGGTTAACGATACGGCTAAAATAAAACGATTTGTAATAGTTGTTGCGCCGAGACTGTTCAATGACGAGGAATTCAAAACTACTTACCAGTTATTAACCAGAGTCGGACATAAAATAAAGGTTGCTTCCCGCGATACGGTTTTAGCAATGGGCACAACCAGCGCTTTGCTCAAACCCCAGATGACAATAAACGAGATTGATACCCTGGGTTTTGACGGCATAATTTTAATCGGCGGCACCGGTGCGGCAATTTACTGGGACGAAAAAATTATTCATCAAGTTGTTCAGAATTATGCAAAAACCGATAATAAAATCGTCGCGGCAATCTGCCTGGCACCGATAACACTGCTCCGCGCCGGCATATTAAATGGCGTAAAAGCAACCGTATTCGAAGACAAGGCAACAATTGACGAATTTAAAAACAAAGGCGCGATATACGAGAAAACCAATGTCGTGGTCAGCAAAAATATCATAACCGCATCCGGACCGCAGGCATCGGAAGAGTTTGCCAAAGCAATTATCCGTTTGGCTATTGGCGATTAGCCATCGGCTATAAGTTATTTATTATATGAGGACGGTTTTGCAGAAAGTGAGCAGTGCATCAGTATCGGTTGATAACCGGCAAGTGTCGACAATCAATCAGGGCTTGCTCTGTCTTTTGGGTGTGCACAAAGATGACAATGAATTAAAATGCGCAGAAATGGCAAAAAAGATTAATAACTTAAGAATCTTTGAGGATAAAAACGGTAAAATGAATCTTTCGATAAATCAAATTAACGGTGAAATTTTAGTTGTGTCGCAATTTACTTTATACGCAAATTGCGCCGGTGGCAACCGACCGTCATTTACCAATGCGATGGAGCCAGTCCGCGCAAAATCTTTATACGAACGCTTTATGTCCGAACTGCAATCTCTGGGTGTCAAAACCAAAGCCGGTATATTCGGAGCAAAGATGAATGTGAATTTAGTTAATAATGGTCCGGTTACGATTATTCTTGATTTGTAGGAGCTTAAATGATTAGAAGTATGACTGGCGTGGGACGGGCGGAAACACCGCTTCGTCACAAAAAAGCAAAACTGACGATTGAAATCCGCTCGGCTAACCATAAATTTATGGAAATGAATGTGAAACTGCCTAACTCGCTTGCGGGTTTTGAAAGTGAAATCCGCGAGATTATCAACAAAAATATCTACCGGGGCTCGCTGCAATTAATGGCAAATATATCCGGAGTAAATTCGGATAAAACATCCAATCACATTGAAAGCAGTTATCCGGCTTCCTTTACGCTCGATTATGATATGCTGAACAATCT
>CAZXRM010000068.1:1398-4705 GCA_964642595.1 uncultured bacterium | reverse complement strand
TTGAATTATTAAACGCGCAGAAAGCAACGACCGAAGAACTGGTGCGGCTTTCCTCGCACACCAAAGCATTTATGCGGGCAATCCAGGACAAATCAGTTCACAGCGTGGGACGGAAACTTGAGTTTATCCTTTCCGAAATGCTGCGCGAAACCGAGACAATCCTTGCCAAAGGCCGGGACACTCTTATCAGCCGCGACGGCATTGCGATTAAAGAAGAAGTTGACGCTCTGCGGGAACAGGTCAGAAATGTCGAATAGAATAAATATCAAGGATTATTACCAGCCGGTCGTTTTTGTTCTGGCATCGCCGTCCGCTGCCGGTAAAACAACCTTGTGTTACCAAGCAGTTAAAAGAGATAAAAATATCTGGTATTCGGTATCGGCAACCACCCGTACCAAAAGACCTTATGAAAAAAATGGTCGCGAGTATTATTTTATGACCAGGCAGGAATTTGACCGGAAACTAAAACAGGGCGAGCTTTTAGAAAGCACCAAAATTTACGACGCGTATTACGGCACCCCAAAAACTTCGATAATTAAAAAATTGCGAGTTGGAAAAGATGTGATACTCGATTTGGATATTGCCGGAGTTAAGTCGCTCAAGCGTTTTTACCCGCACACGGTCGGCGTCTATATTATTCCGCCCAATATGAGAGAGCTGTGGGCGAGATTAAAAAACCGAAAGCAAAGCAGTACCGATAAAATTAGAGAGCGTTTTCAGAAAGCGGAAAAAGAGATGAGCAATGTATTTAAAAGCATTAAAAGTAATAAATCTTTTATTGATTATGTAATTGTCAATAATGATTTACCAAAAGCGGTGGATGATTTAATGGCAATCATCCGTGCCGAAAGATTACGAGTGGCTAATAAATAACCGCCATGAGTGAATTTAAGAAAGGAGTTAAATGAAATTTGTTGAAATCGAAGAATTGTTAAAAAAATACCCGAACCGTTATATATCAATTGTTGCCGCTTCTAAAGAAGCACGCAAAATAATCGAGGAACGCAAGCCGGTGCCGATATCCCGGGAAGAAATAACCGCAACCGCAGAAACCGCGGTTCCGGAACAAATGCTGAGCGGGACGCTCGAACCAAATATCCCCAAAAAACGCGGCCGCAAGCCCAAGAATTTAACGATAACCAATGCGGATGCGGAAAGTATGCTGGTCAAGACCGAAAGCAAGGAAAAACCGGCTGAACCAAAAACTACGATTGCGGGACGCGGACGGGTAGCTGCAGAAAAATCCGAAGAAAATCCTTATATCGAAGCAATTAAAAGAATACTGAAATAAGAATGAACCTACGGATTAAACCGATTAGACAGCTATTTATAACCACAGAAGACACAGAAGTAAAAAATTCAGTGAATTCAGTGTTCTCAGTGGCTAATTCTTCCTCTGTGAAAATCCGTGAAATCAGTGGTTAAAATATATGAGACAAAATAGACCTGACCCAATATCACAAGAACGGACACCGCCGCAGGCAATCGAAGCCGAACAAGCCGTGCTCGGCTCAATGCTTTTAGAAGAAGAAGCAGTTGCCAGCGTTCTGGAAATACTGGATGAAAGCTGTTTCTATCTAAGCCAGCACCGTAAAATATTCCAGGCGCTTTCCGGTCTATTCGAGCGCAATGTTTCGATTGATATTCTGACTGCGGCCGAAGAACTGACCCGGCTCAAAGAACTGGAAAACATCGGCGGTCGCGAATATCTCTCGACTCTGGTTGATGTCGTTGTAACCACAGCCAATGTCAAAGAATACTGCAAAACCGTGCTGGAAAAAGCGGTGCAGCGCAAACTGATTCAGACCGCAACCCAGATTGTCACGGAAAGTATGGCGTCAACCCAGACGACCGATGAACTCTTGGACCGTGCCGAGCATTTAATCTTTGAGATTAAAGAAAAAGGTATCCGCCGCGGACTGGTATCAATGAAAGATATGTTCAAACCGCTCGTGAAAAATATCGAGGACCGGTTTCAGAACCGCGAACGGCTGGTTACCGGTTATGAATCCGGTTATTTTCGGCTTGATGAACTGACCAGCGGATTTCGACGCGGTGATTTTGTGATTATTGCCGGTCGTCCTTCAATGGGCAAAACCGCTCTGGCATTGAATATTGCCTCACACGTCGCCAAAAAACACGATAAACCAGTGGCAATCTTCTCCCTGGAAATGACCACGGAAACATTGCTCGAAAGAATTATCTGCGCTGAAGCCAATATTCCGTTTAATATAATCCGGCGCGGGCAGTTATCCAAAGCCCAGTGGAACCGGTTAACCAGTGTTGCCGGTTATCTGGAGCACCTGCCGATTTATGTTGATGATTCTGCATCCGCAAGAGTTTTGGAAATCAAAGCCAAAGCACGGCGGCTCAAAGCCGAGTCTGACCTGTCAATGATTTTCGTTGACTATATCCAGCTCTGTGAACCATCAATGACCTCTGCCCAAAAAAACCGCCAGCAGGAAATATCAGATATTTCCCGTGCCTTAAAAGCCCTGGCAAAAGAACTGGAAGTGCCGGTCGTTGCACTGTCTCAGTTGTCAAGATTACCCGAACACCGTGAAGGCAAAAAACCCCAGCTGGCTGATTTGCGCGAATCCGGTGCAATCGAGCAGGATGCGGACACGGTTTTACTTTTATACCGGGCTGATGCATATCCAGAATTAAGAACCCCGGAAAACGAAGGCAAAGCCGAATTGATTATTGCTAAACAAAGAAACGGCCCGACCGATACAGTAATGTTAACCTTCCGCAAAGAAGTTATGAAATTCGAGAACTGGTCTGGTGAACTCGCACCAGAAATAGAAGAAGAATAAAATGACTAAGGGGCCGAAGACGATTTTTGTCTGCCAGAACTGCGGAGCGGAAAGCGCGCGCTGGCTCGGACGATGCCCGTCTTGTAATAGTTGGAACACTCTGGTTGAAGAAATAAGAACCAAAACTAAATCACCCGCTCGTGCTTCATCATCGTCGGTTCAACCCATCCGATTATCCGAAATCCCTTTGCTTGATAAACTGCGTCAGCCAACCAAAATCAAAGAATTAGACCAGGTTTTAGGCGGTGGCATTGTTGCCGGTTCAATTATTTTAATCGGTGGCGAACCGGGCATCGGCAAATCAACTCTGACCCTGCAGATTGCCAGCAATATCGTTAAGGAAAAAGACAAAAGTGTTTTGTATGTTTCAGGTGAAGAATCTATCGAGCAGATTAAACTCAGAGCTGAACGGTTAAAGGTTAATAATCAGGGCATCTATCTTTTAGCCGAAAACGAACTGCAGAATATCTTAGCCCAGATTGACACGCTCA
>CAZXRM010000068.1:0-1298 GCA_964642595.1 uncultured bacterium | reverse complement strand
CCGGTTGTGCAAATTAAAAACCGCATTAACGAGTGCGTTAAAATGGGATTTACCCAAATCATCGGACCTGACTATAATATGAAAAAAGAAACAAGCAACAAAGCCAGTTTTAGAACGATTGGCGTGAAAAATGTGTCCGAGGCATTGGAAGCGCTCGGAATAAGTTAACAGAAACCACGGATGAATACTAATTGGCACGAATGTAAAAAAGCAACTGGTGTCAATTCGTGTTTATTCGTGGCGAACACAAAAAAAGGAGTTTTAAATGTTATTTGGGAAGAAAGTAAAGACATATATTTTAGACGAAAAAACTTTAGGGGACGGCCGAATTGTCCCTTTGATTGAAAAACACCTGTTTTCCGGGAATTATATTTTAGTGCCGCGCCCGATTTATGAAGTCACCCCGCCTAATATGCCGAACGATGAAATCTATGCCAAGCGGATTAGCGAAAGTATCGAGCGGATTAAAAAAATCGGCAAGACAATTCTTATAAAAAAGCAATTGAATAAAACTGAGTTTATAAAACTGGCAAAGAGCAAGAAAGCGACAATCATTACCCCCAACGAAGAGGCAAAAACCGCACTAATCACCGATGTGCCGGAAACGACAATCAAAGCCGTAAAAATTATTGCTTTAAGTGAATTGTATGATATTTTAAAACCAGATTATCTGCCCGGTTCGGAATTCAAAGTCACAGTCACGAAAAAAGGTAAAGAATATGATGAGGGCATTGGTTATTTAGAGGGCGGGGTAAAAGTCGTGGTCGCGGGCGGTGCAAGAGTAATGGGCAGAGAGATTGAAGTTGTGGTGCAGGGCTCGATTGAAACCAATGTCGGCAAGTTAATCTTTGCCAAACCAAAATATGTTGAAATAAGATAACTTTTATTAAGCACCAAAGACACTGAAAAAAACGAATATAAAAACAGTGGTGTTCGGTGTTTTTCGGTGTTAAAATTATCTGATTAAAACCATCTTTTCCAATGCCTGGCGGGCTTTTTGTGCAATTTGCTCGGGAACATTAATTTCGTTATTCTCATTTTCCAGAACCGATAAAACTTTTTCTAATGTTGTCTTTTTCATGTTAACGCAAAGTGCAATTCTTTTTAGGGGATGACAAAGTTTATTCGGATATTCCCGTTTAATCCGGTTGCACATTCCGGCCTCAGTTCCTAAAATAACCTCATCATATTCTGCCGCTAATTTCAGCATCCCGCTGGTTGACCCAACAAAGTCTGCGGCTTTAATTACTTCAAGCGGACATTCTGGATGCACAATTACTTTAGCATTAGGATATTCC
>CAZXRM010000067.1:5682-7644 GCA_964642595.1 uncultured bacterium | reverse complement strand
TAACCGAGCTTCCGCCGGATTCGGAACAGTTTATCAATTTCAATCCCTGGACAATTGAACCAAGAGGTGTGTACGTGACAAAATGTTCAACTTATAATTTGGTTGGAGATGTTGTATTTACTAATGATACGATTTCCGGTTCGTTTACAGTTCAGGTTCGGGATGTTGGTATCGCAGCAATTCTTCAGCCGGCTACCAATATTGACTCGACTGCAACTTACACGCCCCGGGCACAAGTTAAAAATTACGGCACAACCAATGAATCTTTTAATGTTAAGTTTAAAATAATTAAAGGCAATATTATTTATGCGGAAGACGATTCTTTAATCAGTTTAAATGCGGGTGATTCGTTGACTATTGATTTCGCACCGTGGACGGTAATAACCGATACATTCATTGCAAAGTGCTCTACGGAATTTACCAATGATATTGTCAGAAACAACGATAAAAAGGAAAATGTGTTTCGGGTAATGGTTCATAATATTGGAGTCAGTGAAATTATCGCACCGGACGGAAATACAGATTCAATTGCAGTGATTAACCCAACCACACGAATCCTTAACGCGGGAACCGAGACCGAGAATTTCAATGTCTGGTTTATGATTTATGAGGCAGGATATGCGAATATGAAAAATATAACACTTGCACCCCGCCGCGAAACAATTATTGAATTTAATACTTGGACCGTAACACCGCGCGGACATTATACAACTAAATGTTCGACTGCCTTGATTAATGATATGATTGGGAATAATAATATTCTAACTGGTTCTTTTGATATTATCGTTCATAATGTCGGTGCAGTCCAGATTCTGCAGCCGCTCGGGACGATTGATTCAACCAATCAAATTATACCACAAGCAAAAATTAAGAATTTTGGTACCGGACCAGAGAATTTTAATATCAAATTCTCGGTCGTGGGACCAGTTACGACCTGGAGCGATGATTCAGTCGTATCATTAAATAGCGGTGATTCGTTGATTGTAAATTTTGAACCGTGGACAACCAGTCGGGGAAATTATACGGCAAAATGCTCAACCGAACTTAATAGTGATATGGTTCATACAAATGATAAATCATCCGAATTATTCTCAATTCGAGTTTATGATTATGCAGCAAGCCGAATAACCTGGCCAGTTGGAGAAATTGATTCAGCCAGCACTATTACACCACGTGCTTGGATATGCAATTATGGTACGACCAACGAGGTAAATATACCAGTCGTATTCTTTATTGAAGATTCTCCTTACGCGAGCACACGAAATGTCAGTTTAAATGCCGGGGAGTCTTTGGAAGTAAGTTTTGATAATTATGATGTGCAGTTGCCAAGAGGGATACATACAATGCGATGCACGACACGGCTCAATACGGATTTAAAGGAAAATAATAATCTTGCAACCGGGTTGCTTTTAATACGATTTTATGATGTTGGCATCACAGAAATTACAACCCCAAGCGGGAATGTTGATTCATGCGGAACACTTTCACCGCAGATAAGAGTCAAGAACTTTGGCTCGCGGGACGAAACTTTTAATATTATTTTATCAATCGGTGCATATTCGGATACAGTGGAAGTTTCTGTGCTTCCGCCAGGGGAAGAGAACATCGTAAATTTTGACGCGTGGTTAGTCCAGCCCAGAGGCAGTTATTCGGTGCAATGTTATTCGACTTTGGCGGATGATATGTTTGTGGGTAATGATACGCTTATAGAATCATTTTCGATTATTGTCCGAGACTATGCAGCAAAATCAATCAGTCCGGCATATACAACAGTTGATTCAGGTACTTCAATGACACCCAGAGCATGGATTTATAATTTGGGAACGACCGACGAAGTAGATGTGCCGGTGACATTTTTGATTCTTGGGACAAGTTATAGTAGTACAAAACTTGTCTCGCTATTTTCAGGGGACTCGGTTGAACAGGATTTTGATGCTTTCATCGCAGATGTAATGCCAGGTA
>CAZXRM010000067.1:0-5582 GCA_964642595.1 uncultured bacterium | reverse complement strand
GGGGACTCGGTTGAACAGGATTTTGATGCTTTCATCGCAGATGTAATGCCAGGTATTTATACAACCCAATGCACGACGGCATTAACACAAGATTTAGTTTTATCAAATAATTATACAACCGGCAGTATTTCAGTTATTGTTCCGGGCTGGCACAAAGTGGGTAATATCTATATAATACAAAAAGGAATAAAAGACGGCGGCGCAATGGCAGTTCTTAATGACACAATTTTTGCGCTGCAAGGTGCGAACACACGTAACTTTTTTGCATATCAGATATTAGAAGATACCTGGGTGGCAAAATGCACAATGCCTTATGCTCTTAAAGAAGGCAGCGTCACTCCTATCAAGAAAAAAGTTAAAGCAGGCGGTGCATTAACTATTTATAATAATACGATTTATGCGTTTAAGGGCAGTAGCACCAACGAGTTCTGGCAATACATGCCGGGTCAGGATACATGGATTAGAAAAACAAATATACCGGAATATTCAAGAAATTCTACGAAAAGAACAAAAGTTAAAGCCGGCGGCGCTCTGGTTACTTATGGTGATTCAATTTATGCTTTTAAAGGTGGTAACACACAGGAATTTTGGGTTTATGTTATGAGCAAAGACAGTTGGTATCAAAGAAAGGATTTATCTGCTTATGATGGCACCAGGTTGAAAAAGATAAAAGGTGGAGCATCGCTAGCCATTAAAGACAGTATCATTTATGCTTTAGTCGGCGGCAGTACCAATCTTTTCTATTCTTATATTCCCGGTCAGGATAGCTGGTATAAATTAGGAGATGCGCTTTTTGGTAGTTATGCAACAATCAGGAAAAAAATTAAGGATGGCGCATCGTTAGCTGTCGTTGATGATAAGATATATACATTTAAAGGTGGTAATACTACTGATTTTGGATGTTACGATATTAATAATGATAACTGGACTACCCTTGCGAATATTACATCCACCACTTACAAAGTAAAAGCCGGTGGCGCATTAGTTTATGCAAATGATGAAATTTACGCATTTCTTGGTGGTAATTGCAATGAATTATGGAAATATGTATTCTCATCGTTGCCGGATAAACTATCCCAATCAATTAAACCAGTTCAAGCCAATGAAAATCAGATTAAAATGCCGATAGCATCATCAGAGTTTTCGGTCTCGCCAAATCCAATTTCCAATACTATCACAGTTAATTACACAATTCCAATATCAAGTAAAGTATCAATTAAACTGTACAATGGAACAGGTCAATTAATGAGAACGATTATTGACGGCTATTATATTAGGGGCTCGTATTCTTGCAATTACTTATTACATAATACGGAAAACAAGATTGCTTCGGGCATTTATTTCTTGAAATATTCCGATGAAAATACTCAGAAGCAAATTAAAGTTGTAATTAAATAAAAATTAAATATATATGGTGGGGCGGGCGGTCGTTATTGGCCGCCCATTTTTTCATTAATTAATTTTAGAAGTACTGATTACTTAGTTTAGAATTGAAATCTATTATTATACAAAGTTTTATATTTCATTTTTTAGTTGCGATTTTTAAATCTTGTGTCCTGCCTGACCTGATATGCTATTCATATCAGAATATCACCACTTCTCTACATGACTATTATTCAGGTAAAATGGTAGAAAATCGCCCGGGAAGTCAATGAAATCAGACCCCGGGGTATACCCAAGGTTATCCGCTAGGGAGTCCAGAGGTTTGCCTACCGGCTTATCAACCGAAGAAAATACTGAACAGGAGACAGAACAACCTACTCTGTCAGGCAAACCAACTAAAGTGAAAATTTGAATATCGAAATCCGAATTAATTTATAGTTATAAATGCTAAGTTTATTGGATGATAAAGATAAATTTAGTGATAGAAAATCCAGATAAAAAGGCAGGATGCGATGACCGCAGCCAAAGTAAATGGCAAACCGATTTTAGAAAAATCGAGAAATGATATTTTATATCCTTTGCGTCTTAGAATTCCGATGCCGACGATGTTTGCTGATGCGCCAATAGGTGTGATGTTACCACCGACGGTTGTACCGAGAATCGTACCAAAGAGTAAAAGATAAACCGGATAATTATAAGTCTGTGCCAACGGTGCAATAATGCCAGAAATTGCGGCGAAATAAGGGATATTATCAACAAACCCGGAAATGATGACCGAAAAGAGAACAAGCACAAGATATGTGATAATCAGACTGCCGGATGTGAATCTGCCAACCCAGTCTGCCAGCATATTGATAATACCGGTATCTTTTAATGAACCGACCAGACAAAAAATCCCAGCAAGAAAAACCAGTGTTCCCCAATCCGCATCTTTTAAGACCGAATAGGTTTTAATCTTTTTAGAAAATGCGCTGAAGATGATTGCCAGAATCGCATATGAAACGCAAATTAAACCAGAGATGTTGCCGATTGTGTTTTTAAGAAACGAAGCGATGATTAATGAGATAATAAGCATAACCAGTATTATACCGGGTACGATGCTGACGATTTTTTCCGGCTCGACTAATGGAATCGGCTGGTTATTTTTGCGAAAGAGAAAATACAATACAACCAGAGATGCAATCGCACCAATCTGAACCGCAAAGAATAGTCCGGGTTTGCCCTGAAAGATAAAAAAGTCATTAAAGGTCATACCAGTGTTGGCAGCCAGAATCATACTGGGCGGGTCGCCGACCAAAGTTGCGGTGCCCTGTAAATTCGCGGACAGGCAGATGCCGAGGACAAACGGGACCGGTGAAGTTTTCAGTTTGCGGGCAATGGCAAAAGCAATCGGCACCATAATTAATGTGGTCGAGACATTCTCGACAAAGGTCGAAAGCAGACCGGCAAATAATGAGAGCAAGAGAATTGCCCAGATTAAATTCTTGGAAACATCAATTATTCTTTCAGCAAGATACGACGGTATTTTGGAATGGATAAAAAGCTCGGCAACCACGCTCGTGCCCCACAAAACACCCAAAATATTCCAGTTGATATGATGGAAAATTTTAAATGGAGTTAAAATTCCGAATATTGCGAGAAGTCCGACACCAACCCAGACCGACAGAAATCGCAGGTGATGGGTGATAATTAAGACTGCATAAACAAGTACGAAAATTACAGCAACAATCAGTTGGGGAGAAGCAAAATTCATTGTGTTATGTTTTTCTTAGATTTCAATTGGAATAGGCGGCAAGTTGAGTCGTGATGCCGTTGATGATTTTTTTAACCAGACCGACATTCGGCGCAAACCACTCGTAACCTTGATGCTGTTCAATCGAGTCATTTATTGTTATGGTTTCAAAATATTCAATCTTGTAAGTCTGAATAAACATACCAACGTTTACCGATATGTCATTTATTTCTTTAACCGAACGGGAAACAGTCTGGCTAATTCTGTAAGTATCACCCAAAACAACAACCGTATCAGAAAAGGTTTCGGTCCAGTAACTGCCTAAAATAAACGGCAGCCGATATTGCAGTAACCAGGTTTGTTCGATGGTATTTTCAGTGCCACCTACATTGATTGTTCTTAATTCCAGTTTTTTGACTTCACCATCATTTTTTATCCAGTACTCGTCGCCATAATTTCTTAAATAATGGATGCAATTTACACCATAAGCGATTGTTTCACCGACCACCGAATCTACTTCAATGGCACCCTGCACATCATATTCCCACCACATTTCTTTTCTTAATGGAAAATAGTCATTGCCGGCACGATACAAAATCCAGTCGTAGTTGTTACAGGCAATAAAAAGAATAGTCGTTATTATAAAAAGATAAATTACCGTTTTTTTCATAATATTTTAATGCTGATACCAAGCATTACCGAAAAGAAAAAGTTAGATGACATTATCTGATTGTAGTTCCAGTCCCGGGTTTGTATTGTCTGGTTTAAATATAAATTGGTGTGAGCTGCCGGTTTGAGTCGGCTAATTAAATCAGGCGCAGTGCCGGGGAAATTGTATTTATAACCCGCACCGTATTTTAAACCCATCGCATAAGTTTGTTCCCGGGCAGAGAGCATTTTCCTTTGTATGTAATTGTAATTACCACCGATACTGAAGTTTAACCAATGATTATTTTTTTCGTAAAATGGATATTCGTAAGAAACCGTTATTGTATGTAATAATAAATTTTCCTGTCCGTTGATTTTACCGCGGAATTGCGAGTAATTATAGTCAATTATAAAATTACTGACCAGGCAAAATCCGGATAGGGCAGTTGTCGGTTTGTAATTATCTTCAAGGCTTCCGCTCGGCAAAGCGGGTCCGAATTTAATGCCCAAATCAACCGCATTGATTATAAATAAAGTGATAATCGCGCTAAATGACATTAGATTAATTTATCATAATAAACAACAATTGTCAATTGTGACTGATATGAGAAATAAAAGGACAATATAAATTTTTACCACGAATGAAACGAATAAAACTAATCACACGAATTCAATAAATAACAGGTATTTTTCTTCCTATTCGTGCTATTCGTCAATTTGTGTTATTCGTGGAAGAAAATTAATCCGTTTATACAGGTATTTTTCTTGGGCTTGACATTCCTTTCATATTCAATAAAATAAAGGATGGAATTTATTGCCGACCTTCATATTCATTCTAAATTCTCCCGGGCGACGAGCGGTGATATGACAATTTCCGGCATCGCCGAATCGGCAGAACTGAAGGGGATTAGTTTGGTTGGAACCGGTGATTTTACTCATCCGGAGTGGCTTAAAATGCTGAGGAATGATTTAACCGAAGCGGGTAACGGTGTTTACAAATATAACAATACTCATTTCATCCTTACGGCGGAAGTCAATAATATTTATACAAGAAACGGCAAGTTGCGTCGCATTCATAATATTATTTTTACACCCAGTTTTGATTCGGCAGAAAAAATCAGCAAATACCTGCTGAAGTTCGGTAATCTTAGTTCTGACGGCCGGCCTTTACTGAATCTGGATTCGATGCAAATGTTTGAAAAAATTCTCCAAATCAGTCCGGAGAGTTTTCTTGTGCCATCGCATATCTGGACGCCCTGGTTTTCAATCTTTGGTTCTAAATCCGGTTTTGATTCGATTGACGAATGTTTTGGCAGTCTGACCAGAGAAATATTTGCTCTAGAAACCGGGTTGTCATCTGACCCGAAAATGAACTGGACGCTTTCGACATTGGACAGGTATACACTAATTTCTAATTCAGACGCCCATTCACCATCGCGTCTTGGTCGGGAAGCAAATATTTTAAATTGTAATATCGATTTTAGTGAAATAAAAGAAGTTTTAAAGACAAAAGACCGCAAACGATTTATATCAACAGTCGAATTTTTCCCGGAAGAAGGAAAATATCATTATGATGGGCACCGGAACTGCAATGTTGTGCTCAGTCCGGATGAGTCAATCAATATTGATGATATCTGTCCGGTCTGCGGAAAACAACTGACAATCGGCGTTGCTCACCGGGTGAAATTATTAAGCGACCGCAAAGATGGTTTTATTCCGGATAATGCGATTCCATTTAGAAATCTGGTTCCTTTAGAGGAAGTGATTGCCGAAGCACTGGATATGGGACGAGAAAGCCAGACTGTAAAAAACCAATATC
>CAZXRM010000066.1:4019-7655 GCA_964642595.1 uncultured bacterium | reverse complement strand
AGTAAAGTCGCTCAGGATTTATTGGGTTACCAGTATTTTATGAGTTATGGCACAAAAGCAATCCGAACTCGCGCTTTTAATCATACCGGTCCACGACGGGGTGATGTATTCGTGACATCCAATTTTGCCAAGCAGATTGTCGAAATCGAAAAAGGAAAACGGGAACCGGTTATCTATGTCGGCAATTTAGAAGCAGTCCGCGACTGGACCGATGTGCGTGACATCGTGCGCGGATATTATATGCTGCTCAAAGACGGTAAACCGGGTGAGGTTTATAATATCTGCAGTGGCAAAGGATATAAAATCAAAGTGATGCTTGATATCTTATTGTCATTAGCCGATTGTGATATTAAAATCAAAGAAGACCCTTCAAGACTGCGTCCTTCGGATGTTGAATTATTAATCGGCGACCCGGCCAAGATTCGTAAAGCAGTTGGCTGGAAACCAGAGATTCCATTCAAGAAAACGATGGCTGACCTGCTTGATTACTGGCGGGAAAGAATAAAATAAATTACATCTAATAATATATATACAATATTAGATGAATAAAGAAAAATCATATCACAAAGTCTTTATTACTGGTGCCGAAGGATTTGTCGGACAGCATTTAGCCCAGTATCTTTCTTCGCAAAATTACGAAGTATCCGGTATTTATTTTGTACCACCACAAAAAAGCATTGGTGAATTGTATCAATGTGACATACGCAATCGAGCCGAGTTGTTAAATATTCTCAAAAAAGTTTCACCAGATGCGATATTCCACCTTGCCGGGCAGAGTTCGGTATCGCAAGCCGAAAAAAAGTTGAGTGATACTCTGGCAATCAACACGCAGGGCACTTTAAACCTTTTAGATGTCGTAAAAGAACTCCGATTAAAAACCAGATTCGTCTATATTTCATCGAGCGATATCTATGGCACAACCGCAAATCTGACCGACAAACTGACCGAGCAGTCAAATGCCAATCCGGTTAGTTTTTATGCGATAAGCAAATATTTTGCGGAAAAAATATGCTTGTATTATGTCGAGCATTTTAATCTTGATGTAATAATCTTGCGGCCATTCAGCCATACCGGACCAGGACAGAGTGAAATTTTTATCTTCCCGAAAATTGCCAAAAAAATTGCCGAGATAGAAAGCGGGATAATTGAACCAATCATTACGGTTGGTAATCTCGATGTCCGGCGTGATTATTCGGATATCAATGACATAACTAAGGCATACCGACTGGCGATGGAAAGATGCAAAACCGGTGAGATTTATAATATCACCAGCGGTAAATCGTATTCAATCCGGTTTGGCATCGAATACCTGCTCAGTTTAAGCAAGAAAAAAATTGAGGTAAATACTAACGAGGAACTGGTCAGAAACAATGATATTCCCTTACTGACCGGCAGTGCGGAAAAATTTATTCAGGAGACCGGCTGGAAACCGCAGATTGATTTTGTCACGACACTCGGCGAGCTGCTGACTTATTACCGAGCGAAAATTAATCAGTCATAAATCACCATTTGTGATTTCAATTATAATTGTCACGTGGAACAGTGAAAAATATATCATACCCTGCCTAAAATCAATTTATAAGCAAAAAGAATATGGATTTAACAATTTTGAAATTATCATTATTGATAATAATTCAAAAGATAGTACAATCAAAATTATCGAAAATGAATTTTCTAATGTAATACTTATAAAAAACAAATTAAATCTTGGTTACGCGAAAGCCAACAATCAAGGTTTTAAGACCGCCATCGGCAATTTCATACTCTTGCTTAATCCCGATACCGAGTTACAGAATAACTTTTTTCAACCAATGCTTGATTTTATTGAACAAAATGACAAAGTCGGTGTAATCGCACCCAAAGTCATAAACCCAGACTTTTCCATTCAATACTCAATACGTTCTTTTCCGGATTATCCAATTCTACTTTGGGAATTTTCAGGGCTTTCTAAAATATTACCTTACAACCGAACATTTGGAAAATGGCGAATGATGTATTTTAACTATAACGAGTTAACAGAAATTGACCAGCCAATGGCTTCATGTCTTTTAATTCGAAAAAGTGCCGCAGATACAATTAGTTATTTTGACGAGACCTTTCCAATGTTTTATAATGATGTAGATTTCTGTTACAGGGTAAAACAAACGGGTTGGCAGATATATTACTTTCCAAGGTCGGTAGTAATTCATGAAAGAGGTGCAAGTACAAAACGAGTTCGCAATAAAATGATATTTTCAATGCACAAGAGTCTGTATTATTACTTCAAAAAACATACTAAAAGTAAATCATTTAAAATAATAAGATTAACTTTGTATCCTTTATTAGTATTTTCTGCTTTTATTCGTGGGATGCGAGAGTCTTTTATTTAATGAGATTATTAAATATCTCACTTAATTTTTTTGTTTGATTTATCCGATTATAGTGGTCAATGCCAATCGGGTTGTACGGATATTTATCATTTTGTGCTAATTCAATAGCATTTCTTATTTCATCTTTCTTGAATGACACATTGAGTCCAACACGGTGATTTTCGATTAATCGTACAGCATCATTATATTCATCACAAACCCCAAGAATCGGTTTGCCTGCCCCTAAATATTCATAAAGTTTTATGCCCACGATTTGATTGGGTTTGGAAAGATATAATAATAATGACGCGCCTTTCATAATTGACATCGTCTCAGAATGGGGACGCGTGCCTATATACTCAATGTTTTTATATTTTTTCAGTTGAGATAAACTTTGAGTGTCCGCTTTGGCGACCAGAACGATTTTCACATCGGGAATATCGGTGACTGCTTCGGCAATTAAAGATAACTCTTTTATGTTTTCCCAAATTATCCCGGTATAGACAATGCTGAATCCGGATAATTTAAAAGCGGGCTGGGCAAATTCATCCGGGTCAAAACCATTTTCAATTATCTGTGCCTGCGGACAATTTATTTGCTCGGCGCAGACCCGGTTAACCGCAGTTACAATATCGGCTTTGCTGATTATTTCTTTGCGTAATTTTTCTAATCGTTTACGATGAGGGTTAGGCGGGACAACAAAACCAGTAGGCCAGGGGTCGCGATAATCAACGATTAACGGCAGTTGATACTTCTGTTTAAGTTTAAATCCGACCAAATGCGTGCTGAACGGCGGGGCAGATGCAAAAATGACATCGGGTTTTTCAGTTTCGATTATCTTTTTGCCGAGATTATAAGCAAAACGAATCCAAGGGGACTTGGCATCCGGGAAAAATAGAAAGTTAGTTATAAGCGAAAGTTTGCCAGTGCTTGCTTTTACTGCTGGTCTGGGAAGTTTTAATAAATAAGATAATCTTGCTAAATCGAGCGTTTCACTGCGATAGATTTTAATGTCCTTTAAATCATCGAGCAGACCAAAATCGTAATGATAATATGCAATAGGTTTGGTTGTGAGAATTATTGGCTGCCAGTTAAATCGGGGTAGAAATTTAGCAAGTTTTGTCACACGCATCACACCTGCCATCCCAACCGGCGGTGCATAATATGAAACAATTAAAACTTTAGGCAATTGTTATTTAATCCGCTATAATTTTTATAAGGACTTTTCTATGTCGCGGACCGTCAAACTCGCAGAAAAATATTCCCTGCCAGGTGCCGAAAACTATTT
>CAZXRM010000066.1:0-3919 GCA_964642595.1 uncultured bacterium | reverse complement strand
AGATTTATTTTCTTGGTTTTGATAAAATATATCAGAAGACCGCTGATAACAATGACTAATACTCCCGCGATATACAACAGGGTTTGTTTGGATGCAAAGTTAGTCAGTTCACCGACAGCGAGGCAGGAAACGGCAAACGATAAATGCAAAAGCCATTCCCGCGATGAGAAGATACGACCGCGAATTGATTCGTCAATAGTCTCATGCAGGATTGTATCCTGAACAATGAATATCGGCGAGAGAAACAATCCGGCGATAAAAGCTAAAGGTATCAGTGCGATAAAAGAATTAAAGAGCGGTATTAAAATTGAAACCGCACCAAGTATAATAAAACAGGTAAGTATCGTATATTGCTTGTTTATCCGATGTCCGATTATACCATAACCCATTGAACTTAATACCAAACCGACCGCTCCGATTGCCGCGACAAAACCGACGCCTTTGGTGCCGACTCCGAATCCCATTTTCGCAGTCGGTGTTTGTATCAACGGGACAAGCAAGACAAATGCCGAGGCACCGACGATAACCATAAGTAAAATACTGCTGAAAACAAAAAGCACCGGCGGGTTTTTCCAGATATACTGAAAAGCGAATTTTAATTCGGTAAATATTTTTTTCTCCTGCGCCTGTGCTTCGGATATGACCGTGGTGCGGGGTTTTGGAATTGAAGATTCAGGCGTTGTTGCCGAATTAGTCCGAAACACATTAGTCTTTGTTGCGATTATCACAAGTCCCAGAACCGAGCAAAGATAAGTCAAAGAGTCAATGTAAAATCCGGCACTCCAGGAATACTTGATGCCGATTTTTTGCCAGATTTGCCAGTCAACAATCAATCCGCCAAAGAACATGCCAAGAAAAGTTGCAATCCGTCCGATAAAATTCATAAAAGAATTGGCGGCTAACAGTCGTCGTTTTGCAACCAGATTGGGAATAATCGATAAGCGGGCGGTATTAAAGAACAAACCGAAGAGAAATACGGTGAAAGTAATAATGTAAACTAAATACAAACTTTGCGTTGCAATTATAATCAGTGGTATCAAAGCGACCAGCACAGTGCGGCAGCTGTCACAGACGATTAAAACCTTCAGGCGGTTCCATCGGTCAACCAAAATGCCAGCCAGCGGTCCGAAAATAATTGTTGGCAGAGTAATAATGACCGAAAGATATGAGATTGCCCGTGCGCTCTGCCAGCCGAGTTTATCGGCAAAATATGCAATCATTGCCAGCAATGCCATATAATCGAGTTTATCGCCAAACAAAGATATTGCCTGAGATAAACTGAACAACATAAAATTACGGATTTTAAGAACGGAAGTAAACTGACTTTTTGTTTTGGGTATAAAGGTTACAACATCATCAACGGCTTTTTCACCGTTATTGTTGTTATCGTTTTGGTCTTGGACCATACGGCTATCTCTTTTTGATGTAGCGCCGTTCGTTAACCGGATATTGTTCGAGCAATTCTGTGTAATATGCTTCAACTTTTTTGGTGATTTGCTCCCAGGAATAATTCAACGCCTGTTGGCGACCTTGTTCTCCCATTTTTCGGGCTAATTCTTTATTGTCAAGTAGTTTTATAATTTTGTCGGCAATATCTTCAGGAGAACGGCGTTCAGCCAAAAATCCCTGCTTGCCATTTTCGAGAATCGTCCGGTAGCCAGAAATATCGGACGCGACAACCGGTTTGCCCGATGCCATTGCTTCCAACAGCACGATGCCAAAACTTTCGTGGCCAATCGAAGGAGCACAAAAGATGTCGCAGCTGGCATAATAATTGGGTTTTTCTTCGCCGGATACGAGCCCTGCCGAATAAATATTATCTTTAATGTCTTTACTAATGTATTCCTGATAAGCATAACCAAGCAGCCCAGCGCCGCAGGTAATCAATAAAACATCCCCGAATTTTTCCTTGATAATCGGCAATGCCTGAAGAAGATATTTTAAACCTTTGCGCGGTTCGAATCGTCCGAGAAACAGTATTTTTGGGCGATTGTCATTGAATTGCTCGAGTGGCTTATTGGCCGGATTATATTTATCAGTGTTGATTGCATTAGGAATGATGCGGCAATCACCAGGAAAATGAATGATATTCGAGTTATAAGCAGATTGCGAAACGGCAATACGACCGTGCAGCCGCAGATTATAAGGTTCGAGCAGAGGATAAAACAGAAGATATTTATTGTCTTTAGGATGAGAAGCATGAAAAGTCATTACATTTACGGTGGTCGAATGGCGAATTGCAAGCAAGGGCAACATCGGTGCCAAAGAACCGTGAATATGAATGATGTCGAATTTTTCCTCTTGAAAATACTTTTCGACTTTGTCGGATAAACGCCAACCAATCGGAATTATTGCCAAAGATTTATTGGCACGGATTGTCAGACCGCTGCCGATTCGATAGGTTATATTATCATCCGGAATTTTTGACAGGGTTTTAAGCACTTTGCCGCTGAAATTAGTAGTAAGTATTTTGACTTCGTGATTATGTCCAATGAGTGTTTTGGAAAGGTTATGGATGTGTTCGGGAATCCCGCCAATATAGGGATAATAAGTATCAGAAACCATACAGATTTTCATAATTTAAAATAAGTGATTACGGCGATAGTATTCGATGCCGGCGATATATATTTTATCGTTGTAACCGTTCTTTTCATCGCTGTTATCATATACGAGATGTTTTCTCGATGATTTTATGTGGGGCAACACCAATTCTACCCAAATCTTCCATTTTTATCGGACCGATGATTGCACCGGAATATTTTTCCAGTTTGAACATATCAACTAGCGAATTAACATAATCATAAGATAAACTATTAAATGCTGAAATTGATTCTTCGATTGAAATCGTATGACCTAATAATAAAAACTTATTGGCATTGCGGGTCATTCTTGACATTGGGTCTTCGGCGGATAGAGCAAGCATACCTTTGCTAAAATTTACCGACCGTTCAAATTCTTCCTTAGTAATCCCAAATTTTTTAAGTTTGGATAGTTCGTCCATTGCAATATTCAACGAATGTTCTCGATTTTTAATATCTGATGTATGATAGACACACCAGAGACCAATATCTGAGTATAAATCAAGAAATGTGAACATTGTGTGGAGCAGACCTTCTTTTTCCCGAAGCCGTTGGTTGGCTCGGGAACTGGGAGTACCGCCGATGATATTATTCAGAATAGTTAAAGCATAGCGTCTTTCGTCGGAAAGAGGGACGGTTATAAACCCAGCGATGGTGTGTACTTGTTGCAAGTCGGGTCGGGATTGAAATATTATTTTTCGGTCGATATTTTGTTGCGGCGGGGTCGGTTTAGCATTGTAATCAATGTCTGAATATTTTAAATTCATCTTCATTAGTTTATCCGCAACATATTCGTGATTGATATTGCCAGCAATCGAAATACATAAACGCCGGTTCATCCAGTTAGAATAATGACAATTTTTAATATCATCGGTTGTAAAGGACTTTACAGTTATCGGCGTACCGGCAATTGCAAATGACAGCGGATGGTCTGGAAACATAATCTCTGAAAATAATGCATAAGCGTGTTCCTGAGGGTTTTCATTTGATTCAGTTATTTCCTGCAGAACAACATTTTTTTCGTTTTCCAGTTCTTTCTTGTCATATTGCATATTATGCATTATATAGAAAAATAAATCAAAGACTTTTTCGAAATTCTCAGATAAAAAATGTAAAATAAATCCGCTGATTTCCTTAGATGTAAAACCATCCATTGTTGCACCCAATGATTCGACCATAACAGCAATTTCTTTTGCAGATTTGTCTTTTGTTCCTTTAAAAAACATATGCTCGGTTAAATGAGTCAGACCTTGAGTTTTTCTGTTTTCGTAACGACTACCGGAATCAACAATAAAACCTATTACCGATGATTTAAGGAAGTTCATTTCTTCAGTAACTAA
>CAZXRM010000065.1:0-7795 GCA_964642595.1 uncultured bacterium | reverse complement strand
GAATTAAATTTCTTGTTATTATTGTAATATAAACCACCCTGAATTGTCAAATCATTTCTTGGTTGATAATATATTTCAGGTCCAATGCACAATATTTTCTCAATAGTGCCGGATGGAAAAGTTAAAGGTCGTTCTTCACCGTCTGTCCAGGTTCGGTCATCTAAACTTGCCTGATTTCCTTCACCGCGACGAGTTGTAGTGCTGACAAGATTTAATTGTAGTTTCTCGATTGGATAGTATTCAAATCTTATAAAAAGCTCATCCGCATCCTGACCTAAACTGTGTCCTAAAGGAACCGAGAAGCTTGTATAAGCGATATGCAATATTCTGTGATAATAAGTATATCGGGTAATTTTGGAATATTCAGTGCGAAGAGCAAATTGATTATACGGCAGATAAATACCGCCGGTCAAACCATACATATTTGGTGGTCGGGTTGGTCTTTTATTAAACTCAAAATTATCAATCATCACCTGACCATAAATCTTACACTTGCGGATATAAGCCGCGAAATCAAAACCAACTAATAGATTGTCATCATGACCCGAGTCGTGCAGTTCAATAAAAATAGGATTGAATGGATTTAAATATCCCCAAAACCCTTTGGTCTGCAATGAATCAAACGAGAAAACAGAAAGCATAGTCCAGCCGGTTTTTATATGTTTGCCTATATTTAATTCAAATCTTTGTCCGGTCAAAAACCGGTGATAATCATACCAGGGTGATAACGTAGCGCAGAACCATAAAGCTTTATAAGTTTTTCCGCTGGCACGCAACTGAAGATGGTCAAAAGTTGGTGCGATGTCGGATAGCAAAATCGAACTTCGATAATTCGGTCCGAAGTATAAATTATCGCGTCCCAGTTCCACGGTCATAAAATATAAAGGAAATGCGATGTATGCTTGTTTGGTTTCAAACCGCAGGTGTGACTGCAAAGACAAGTAATGGATTGATTGCATAAGGCGAGTGCCGGGAACGTGCTGCAGATGGGTGTCGGTTGTTTCTGAATCATAAATTGGTTTACGAAAGTAGTAAGCTGCGGTATTATTGTAGATGCTGATTTTAGAACTTTGGTTTAAGTTAACTAATATCCCAAGATTAGCAGTTTGATTATCGGTAAAGATATTATTGCCATAAGGAGTTAACCAATAGGGAAAGTTGCTGTGAGTTATACTGGGAACAAGATTAATAAACAGGTCACCTTGTCCGTAATCTATTCTGATTGGCGGTTTTTTCTTATCGGTTTTCAAATCCATTAAGAGTTCATCAGCAAATTCATTAAGAAGTCGGTTGATATAGAATCCGGCTTGTTTGTTTTTGTATGATTTGCTTATATTTGACTCGGCTAAAAGATTGATAACTTCCTGCCGGGTCCAGGGTTTGCTTATTGCAGGAATAGTCTTGATATAGTCGGATGTTTTGAGATAATCAATCGCATCGTATATCCACGAGTTAGTGGGGATATTATCTAATGGTGCGGAGAGACAAAAATTAAAAATTAAAAACCAAAGACCAAAAATAAACATGAAAAATTTAGATATTTTTATGTTTTTCATTTTGTATTTTTGATATTTAATTTTTAATATTTAATATTATTTTATAATATGCAACCAATCTCTGAGCAGGAATTGGAATCGTCCGATTAATAAGGAAATACGCGCCATCACGGTATAACCGAACGATGCACCGAATCCAACCATCAAAAAGATAACACCACCTTCAGCCACAAGTTTTGTTACTTTGTTACGTTCTTTAGAAAAGTAAAAATAAGTAACGACACAAATAAGACCGATAAAAGTAATGAGTGCCCAAACAAAGAAATCCCAATGTTTAAAAATATTAGGCGTAAGAACTGCACCTTGAATCTGCTTGATAATACTGGCTTGAAGTGTTGCCGGGATTGATGCACCAGCACCAAATCCAAGAACCAAGCCCATTGGTAATCGTATCAACCAGGAAACCTGAGGAATAAAGCGGGCAAAATAACAAAGTCCGAATAGCAACGGGATAATATTTAATAGCTGACCGTGTTTAAATAATGGAACAATCAAATCCGGATATAAGACATTGTGGTACGAAATTGAAATCGAATAACCAACCGAAACTCCGACAAAAAGATGCTCGGCAAAACGATAGAGCGGATTGTCTTTGTACAAGAATGAAAAGATACAAAATGTCAGGAAAGCGCCAATCCAAATCCAGATTATCTGCGCCAAAGTTATATGAGCTGAGTTCATTGCTGCTCCTTTCGGGATGAATGGCGAGTAAAGAAATAACCGATATTGCCCAATACAATCAGAATTAAAATAAGCAAATGCCCTAAAGATTGAGCGTCCATTGCCTGTGAGGCAGGACTGAATTGATTGGTGTAACCTTTTTGTTTCACGAGAAATTCGTATTCAGACGCGCCTTTCATACCGCCCAAAAGTCCGGTTAATTGACCGGTTTGTAAATACGGATAAGCGTCAGCCGCAGAAACCGCCGTAACACCCGCACCTATTTTTAAACCATATCTTGATTGAGCATAGGCAATCCAGGTTTCGTAACCGGCCGAACCAGCGGACAGAGAAATAAAAAACGGAATATCACGATAGTTTTTTATACTCTGCATCATCGGTATTGATTCAAGCGGCGTGCCGTAATTGTCAGCAGGATAAGCTTTTTTGATATCTTCGCCCATACCCAAAACAACCGGCAGGATACCTGATTTCCAGCCCAAAAACACATAATCTTTACCATATTCTTTATTGTATTCCTGGGAAACAGTCGCAAGCGCCTGTTCGCCTAATCCCATACCGGTTAACCATAAGCCGAGCACGACTACTTTTACATCTTTGGCAAAAGCGTGTCTCAGAATTGCAGTCAACATCGGATATAATTCAGGCATGGACGCAGGGTCAAAGTCAATCGAAATCATTAATGGCTTACCAGCTGGAATTGCATCAACCGCATCAAACACTGATTGAGCACGACTGCTTGCTTTGCTGATTAATCCGAATGGCTTGATGAGCGGGATGATAACGACAACTGCTAAAATAATAAATATAATTTTACGGTCAATTTTACCTAATATCTCAAAGAATTTCATTATTGCCTCCCGCCGCCGAGCCAGCCGCGTTCAATGCCAAGAATAATTTTAAGCGATGTCGCGATGCTACCTAAAGCGAGTCCAAAGATAATGCCTCTTTTTGCGGCAGTATTGGGAACCGTTAGAATCCATTCGGCAAGTTCGGGCAACCGTTTTGAAATTGCCGAACCAATCGGCACCATCCCGAGCATAACGATAAATGCAGCAATCAACAGAATTGTCGCTTCTTTGGTGCGGGCGCGGAATGCGCGATACGCAGCGGATGCCATATAGAAGGCAAGGATTGAAAACATCGTCGCATTAACCGGAATAAAAATATTCTGGAAAATTACCTGCAATCCCGAGCCACGACCAACACCGCCGACCAAACCAATAACGGCAGTTACGATAACACCGATAATTGTCACGATTGAATACTGCCAGCCAGTTATCTTTCTTCTTATTTTTGTGGTATGGTGCATAGATAAACTGCCGACACCCAGAACCAACGCAAATATCGTAATTAATCGAATCCATTTCAGAACGATATCATATGCGGCATTGGAAACCGGGTGGGGAATAAAGAACTGAATAATCATAAAAATACCAAAACCAAGACACAATGCTAATGGAATTGTTCGTTGCATTTTAATCCTCCTTATCCAATATTAAACAGTTTAAGGATATTTAAGACCGGAATTTTTGCGCTGAGCATCATAAGAATCGTGGCAAGAATGACGATTGAGACAATCACGATTTTCCCGTAGTCCTGTCCGACCAGAGAACCTAATAATAACGGCTCACGCGAAAGATAAGCAGAAGCAGCGTATAATTCCTCACCAATTAATGTGTAATCGCAGGCAGTAATAAAAAACGGCAACTGGAAAATCGAGTCGGTGCCGGCAATTTGAATTGCACCGGTGTTTGCACCGGTTTCAGCAAGAATTAAAGATTCGGCCCAGAACATACCGAGAAAAAAGTTAGTCGCCGGTTTTTCTCTGACCATAATACCATCAACCGCGGCAGCATAAGCAAACTGGCTATCGGTTATAAAAAAGATATTATCCGCTTTATAAACATCGGGTCGTCCAACACTGGTGTAGGCTTCTTTGACAACTTCACGAGCAACCGTATAAACAATCGGGTCGCGGTTTGGAACTAAAAGGGTTGTTTCATACTGGGCAGTCTTTTTGGCAACTTCACCTAAAATGTTGATTGCCGCAATCGTCGCAATATCACTGACTGATGAAAGACCGGGCACATACAGAATCGGTTTACCCATTTCGGTAGCCCGACCGACTGCTTCATCAACTGCATCAAGCCCGGCAATTCTGCGGATGAAAAGTTTTTTGCCGCGACGGGCATGCATGATAAAATATAATATTAATGTAAAAAATATTACTATGCCGATTAAGACATTTAACCGTTTTGTGTTGAACCACTGTGGTGAACTTGTGACGATGTTTGATACCGCTGAGCCAGCATCAAGCGTATCGTTACCGACTACTTTAAATGCTGTGATTTGATAAGTATACGGAATTTTGTTTTTAACATTTTCATCAAGGTATTGTTTTTCAAACGGCGATAAAAAAGACAGGAATTCCGGCTCTTGTCCTTGTTGAGTACGAAAGAGTTTATAACCAGCGATGTTCGGGTCGGTTGACAAAGTCCAGTGTATTGTAATACTGTTGCCCGCATCATTCGGTGTGTCATATGACGTCACACACGACGGCGGACTGATTTGACTGACTAACATTAACGTTATTAAAAATATATGCATTTTACCTCCAGCAGTTTTAAATTAAAAATTAAAGACCAAAAATTAAAAACAAAAATAAAAAATGACAAAATTATCTTTTTCCTTTCATTGTTAAGATGCTTGATGCAAAAATGTTAGCGATTTCTTTTGTTTCTTCTAAAAGAAATGCTGCTTCAGATATCAAATTGGTTGGTACAAGATTTGCATCTTTCAATACAGCAAGCCAAAATTTCGATTCATTTGCTGATTTAAGAGCATGCGCAAAGAAATTTTGGTAGTCTTTTTTAGAACTTGCACCATTTGCTTCAAAATAATTAGCACCAATTGATGTACCACTTCGAGTCAATTGCCCTTTGATTTCGCGGATAACCGGTTCGTTGGGAAGTTTAACAAGAAATTTCAGAAGTCGGATAATATATTGATAAATCCGTATTTTAAATTCCTGCTTCAATGCTTTTCGATTATCCATTATTTTTCCGTTTTTTTGTATGTGTTTTTGGTTTTTGGTTTTTTATATTTAGTTTTATTCTTTTTTCCTTACATATACATGGTTTTTTATTACATTTAGGACAGCCATTTTTATATTTTTCAATTGTTTTATCCAATTTTATTCCCGATAGACTTGCTAAAGTCGAGAGCCAGGCAAAACAATCGGCAAATTCTTCTTCAAGGTGTTTAATGGATTTTTTATCTTCGGGATTTACTTTTCTGAGGGCACGCGACAGTTCACCAACTTCTTCGGCAAACCACATAAAAGTCCCTTCAATACCGCGTTTGTTATCTTTGGAATAATAGAGTCGTTCGATTAGCTTTTGAAATTCGTTAATCGTCACGATTTAGTATGCTTAAAAATCAGCAAAAGTCAAGGTCTTAACACTTGACTTATATTTCTGATTAATTATATTAAGTTATATCAAGATTACAGGAGATGAAATGTTAATTCGAGATATTAAAAATTGTAAGGAGACTATTGCTAGCGACGGTTCTTTTTTAAAAGAGTTGTTAAATCCTAATAAAGAAAAAGTTCACATTCATTACAGTTTGGCACATGCAATTGTAAAACCGGGCATAACTACTTTGTCACATAAACTGAAAAGCACTGAAGTCTATTATATTTTGCAGGGTGAAGGGGAGATGTTTATTGATAATGAGAAGGAAAAAGTCTTTACTGGACAGGCAATTTATATACCACCCGAAGCAGTGCAAAGCATAAAAAATATCGGTAATAAAGATTTAATTTTCTTATGCATCGTTGACCCAGCATGGGAAAAAGAGGATGAGGAAGTGATAAAAGATAACCACGAAACCACGAAAGCACGAAAAAATCAACTTTAGAGAGAAACGTAGGATGAGTTATGAAAATACTAATAGTCAATGTGTAATTAATACGAACAAATTAAATGATGTTGATAAATATCTTGCTCGTGTTCCGAAACAGGCAAGGGCGTCGCTTGTAAAACTACGCAAGATAATTAAAGCGACTGTGCCCGACGCAGAAGAACAAGTCAGTTATCAGATTCCGGCATATAAATATAAAGGAATGCTGGTCGGTTTTGCTTCATTCAAAAATCACAACTCATTTATGACAATGAGCCCGCCTTTGATGAAAAAGATGAAAGACGAACTCAATAAATACAGCACAACAACCGGCACAATCCATTTCCCCTTTGATAAACCTTTACCTATTAAACTCATTAAAAAGATTGTAAAAGCGAGAATGAAAGAGAATGAGGACAAAAGGAAGAAGTAGTAAAAAAACAACTTGACTGTCGGTTGGAAATGATTACAATACAATTAGCATTATGAAAAAGGATATTGAGAACTGGTTACTTTCATCAGAATATGATTTGGAAACTGCCGAGCATATGTTCTCGTCAAGAAGATATATTTATACGGTTTTTATGTGTCACTTGGCTTTAGAAAAAGCACTGAAAGGTAAAGTGCTTGAAGTAACCCAAAAAACACCTCCAAGAACACACGACTTGTTATATCTTGTTGAACTTGCAAAATTAACTCCGACAAAAGAAATAGAGGAATTTATTGTAGAAATAAGCAATCTTAGTGTTGTTACAAGGTATCCAAGCGATTTTCAACGTATATATAAAGACTTTTCAAGACAACGGGCAAATTATATTTTACAAAGAAGTAAAGAGGTATTTAAATGGATAAAGAAATCAATCGGCAAATAAAAACATATAAAAATAATCTTGAACTGCTTGGCATCAAGATAAAGAAAATAATCCTATATGGTTCTTATGCCCAAGGGAAAGCCAAGAAAGATTCGGATATTGATTTACTCGTTATATCAAATGATTTTAAAGATATGGATTTATGGGAAAGGTTATCTCTGCTTGGACGCGCCCGACTTGGTATAAATAGACCGATGGAGATAATCGGTATGACTGAAGATGAATATGTATCCGATGAAATGGGGTCTTTCATTAAAGAGGAAGTGAAAGACAAAGGGGTCAGTATTGTATAAATTTCAACTGATATAATCGTTGTAATCTATCTTATGATAATCTGTGTAATCACATTCTTCTTTAGAAGAATAAGTCTTGACTTTACAAGCCAAATAAATAAAATCAGTGTAGTAAAAAGTATTGAGGTGCATTAAATGAGAAAATATAAAATTATTGTGGAAAAACATTCTGACGGATATGTTGCCTATCCGGTCGGTCTTAAAGGAGTTGTGGTTGGACAAGGAGATACATACGAACAAGTACTTGAAGATGTAAAATCAGCGATTCGTTCCCATTTTAAGGCTTTTGGCGAAGAGATGATTTCTGTTGATTCTTCGATACTAAATTTATTAATTACTGAAGTTGAAGTTGATTTATGACAACTTCATATCCTCGTGATGCTTTAAATCCAAATGTTATGAAAGCATTAAAAAGTTTAGGATTCAAGCAAGTTGATGAAAAATCACAAATTTCTTCAATTTTTCAAGAAGAAAATGATAATAAAAT
>CAZXRM010000064.1:0-7905 GCA_964642595.1 uncultured bacterium | reverse complement strand
TTCAAAAAGCAATCCAACTTCTGCATCAGGGTGGTAGAATCATAGTTATATCCTATCATTCTCTGGAAGACCGGATTACAAAGCAGACCTTCAAACAAAATAAAGAGCAGGGAATTTTAAACATATTGACCAAAAAACCCCTGCGACCCGAACCGGTCGAGATATCACAGAACCCGTCTGCCCGCAGTGCTAAATTAAGGGCAGTCGAGAAAATTTAAAATGATTACATTGATTAAAGAAACGATTACACCGATTATCACTGAATATCTGTGTAATCTTGCAAAAATCTGTGTAATCAGCGATAGCATATGAAAAGAATTTTACTGGTATTTTTTATCGCCTTGCTGTTTATTTTATACCTGTTTCAGCATCGCTATAGTGTGCTGGCAACTCAACAATTGGCAAAACTGGAAAAACAGAAACAGCTCTTAAAACAGGAATTGATATTGCTTGAAGGCGAGAAGACAAAAACATTTTTGTATAGTAATTTAGAAGATAGCGCTATGCAGTTAAATTTATTATTTCCGAAAAATATTGTGCATAATAATTTAACCGTGAATAAAAATCAGGAGCAAATAACCAATTTGACGACCAATGGACAACATAAAGATTGATGATAAAAGGGTGGCGATACATCCCGCACCTATTGACAAATTTACCCCCAGACAATTTATTTATAAAAATTTATTCGCAATAAAAGAGCAATAGGTGCGGGATGAATACGACTAAAAGAATCAAGTTCGTTAAATTCATATTAACTGTCGCATTCCTTGGTCTGACTGTCTATACCATCTTATTGCAAACCGTGTATTATAAAAAATATAAAACTATTGCGGACAGCCAGCACGGCACAAAAGTGCCGATTGTCGCGGAACGAGGTAAAATACTCGACGCCCAAAATCGCCCGCTCGCATTCAACCAGTTATGCGCTTCGATTGTCATTCTGCCCAAGTATGTCCGTTCGATTGACAGTGTTGCCAATGTTTTAGCTCCGTATAATTTCAAATCCCGCAGCGAGATTGTTAATGATATCAATAATAATAATGCCTATTTCTGGTTTAAAAAATTTATTGATTATAATATCACCGATAAATTAAAAAAAGACCTTTTAAAATACCGGATTGCCAACAGCGTCTACATTACCGATGACCCAAAGCGGGTGTATCCGTTTGGCGCAAGTATCGGCAGCATCGTCGGATTTCTGGGTGATGAACGAGGCCGGGCGGGACTGGAATTTTCTTTTGACACGATATTGCGCGGAACGCCGGGTTGGGTCCTTTTGCAAAAAGACGCAATCGGCAACAATTACTATTGGCCATCATATCCAAACCAACCGCCCGTGAACGGTAATGACATTGTGCTCACACTCGATTTGGATATTCAGGAGATTGCTTATAAGAACCTGGCAAAGTATGTTGATTCATTCCAGGCGCTGCGCGGTTCGATTGTCGTGGTAAATGCCAAAGATGCTGCGATTCTTGCGATGTGCGATTATCCGGATTTTGACCCGCAGGATTTTAACAAGTATCCGTCCCATCTCTGGAAAGCGACTCCGATTTGCGACGAATTTGAACCGGGCTCGGTTTATAAATTATTTATCTGCGCCACCGCGCTCGAATCCGATAAAAAAGATTTTCTGCTCGCCCAAACCTATGATGTCTCAAAGGGTTTTATAGAAATCTCAGGCAAAAAGATTAAAGATGTCCATAACAACGGAAAAATTGATTTTGAAAATATCTTTATTAAATCATCCAATATCGGAGTTTCAATGCTATCTCAGATTGTTTCTCCTCAGGATTTTTATTCAATCGAGCGTAAATTCGGTCTCGGACTTCCCACCGGTATTGAACTACCCGGCGAAGCAACCGGTTATTTAGATAAACCCCAATATTTGACTGCTTTGAGATTTGCCAATAATTCTTTTGGTCAGGGCGTTCGGGCGACTTTATTACAGCTGTCAATGGCATATCTGACTATTGCCAATGATGGTGTTCTGCTCAAACCATATATTATAAAAGAAATCGCAAACAACGGCAAATGCATTTACCGTGGTGAAAAAAAGGTCGTAAGAAAAGTTTTGGATTCGAATATCGCCTGGCAGGTCAAAGAAATCCTGGGTCGAGCAGTATCCGAAGGTACCGGTCGTGGCGCGCAACTTGATGATAATCCGGTTTGTGGAAAGACCGGCACTGCCCAAAAAATCGAACCCAACGGAAAATATTCGGACAAGAAATCAATGATGACCTTTATCGGATTTTTCCCGAAAGATGACCCGCAATATCTGATTGCCGTTTATGTTGACGAGCCGAAAATATCCCGCTTCGCCGGCGAAGTTACCTGTCCCCTGTTCAAAACGATTGCTACCCGCATATTAAGATTGCGAAATCAACCAATTGCACCCAATAATCAAAATATCGTTCTTAAATAAAATGATTACAGCGATTAACCTAAAGATTACAGCGATTTTTATCCTATCGCTGACATCGTTTTTCTATCGTCGTTATCGTCTTCTCCACTCAAGATAATATGATAAAACTATCCACACTGACTAATAAATTGCCCTGTTGTGTTTTTGGCGATAAAAATCAAATCATTCGTGGCATCTCGTGCCACTCGCAAAAAACTAAAACCGGATATATCTTTGTCGCTCTGAACGGCTTTAAGACCTCGGGTAAAAAATATATTGAAGATGCAATCAAAAATGGCGCTTGCGTATTTGTCACGGATGACCAATCAACCATCAAAACATTGACAAAAAAATACAAAAAAGTGACCGGAGTTTTTACTGCAACCCCCCGACAATTTTTATCCGAAATTGCCAATCGCTTTTATGACTATCCTTCCAATAAACTTTTTCTAATTGGCATAACCGGCACGGATGGCAAAACAACCACCTCTTATATGATTAAATCAATCATCGAAGCCAGTGGCAACAAAACCGGATTAATTGGCACAATAAAATATTTTGACGGCAAAAAATGGTTACCTGCTCCTAATACAACACCAGACTCGCTCGAATTTATATCGTTTCTGGCAAAACTGGTAAAAAATAAAATTTCTTATTGCATCAGTGAAGTTTCATCTCACGCATTAGCATTAGGTCGGGTTCGTGGCTTGAATTTTCAAGTCGGCATATTTACCAATCTTGCCCAGGACCATCTTGATTTTCACAAAACAAAAAAAGCGTATGGTCAGGCAAAACTGAAACTGTTTACAAATTTATCATCTGACGCTTATGCCGTAATCAATTATGATGACCCGTTCTCAAAAACTATCATTAAAAATACCAGAGCCCGAAAAATCCTGTACTCGCTCTCAAAGCAATGCGATATCCTGACTAAAACTATTAATGCCAGTCCGCAAAAAACCGAGGCAATTGTCTATTTAAAAAATCATCACCCGCTCAAAATAAACCTGCCGATGCTTGGCAATCATAATTTGTACAATATGTCCGCTGCAATCGGCACGGCTCAAGCATTAAAAATTCCGGATAAAAATATAATAAAAGGACTAAGAAAACTCCCGACCGTATCCGGTCGGCTTGAACGGCTGGCAAATAAAAGAAAAATCAATGTTTTTATTGATTATGCTCATACCCCGCTCGCCTTGAAAACTGCGATTGAAACTTTAAGACCGGTTACCAAAGGGAAACTCATCGTTGTTTTTGGTTGCGGTGGCAATCGCGACAAACTCAAAAGACCAATTATGGGTAGAATCGCGGTTGAATCCGCTGATTATGTATTTATCACATCGGACAATCCGCGCAATGAAAACCCAAAAACAATTATTGATGATATCACCAAAGGGATAAATAAGAAAAATTACCGAATAATTATTGACCGTAAACAGGCAATCGGTAATGCAATCGCAATGGCTCAAGCCGGTGATACGGTTTTAATTGCTGGCAAAGGACACGAACAATATCAGATTATTAAAAATAAAACAATTCATTTCTGCGATAAAGAAACCGCAAAACAATGCTTATCATTTTAAAAATGACGCAGATAAACGCAGATTTCTCAGGACAAATATCTAAAAAATCCTGTCTATCTGCATCCAATGCAATCAGCGAAAATCTGCGTTCAATTGTCATGAGAAATTGAAAATATGTTATATCATTTACTTTATCCTTTAAAAGATTATTTCCAACCGTTAAACTTATTTCGATACATAACATTTCGTGCGGTTTATGCCGGTGCTCTGTCTTTGTTTATCTGCCTGTTTTTAGGGCCCTGGGTCATCCGGCAGATTAAAAAAATGTCAATCGGTCAGAATATACGCGATGAAGTTCCATCTCAGCATAAGACCAAAGCCGGTACGCCGACGATGGGCGGTATTTTAATACTTTTTGCAATTCTTGCTGCGACATTGCTATTTGCTGATTTATCCAATACCAATATTTTGCTCGGACTATTCATTCTTGTTGCCTTTGGTCTGCTCGGTTATGCGGATGATTATAAAAAAGTTAAATTGGGCAAACCGCGCGGCTTGAACAAACGGACTAAACTTTTCTTTCAATGTCTATTCGCCTTGATTATCGGTTTGATATTATACTTTTTCCCGATGAATCCGCAGACTAAAACTATGACCAACTTTTTATTTCTGAAAAATATCCAGATTGACTTTCGGTTTTTTTATATCCCGTTCGTTATGTTTGTAATAATTCTTACATCCAATGCGGTAAATCTTGCTGACGGATTGGATGGTCTGGCCGTCGGACTTCTGGGAATTTCTGCCGGTGGTTATGCAGTTTTATCGTATGTTTCTGGACACAGTAAACTCGCTGGATACTTAAATATTATGCATATCCCGGCTGCCAGCGAAATGACGATATTTGCATTTGCTGTGCTCGGTGCCTGTCTGGGTTTTTTATGGTTCAACACATTTCCGGCACAGGTTTTTATGGGTGATACTGGCTCATTACCCTTAGGTGCAATTATCGGTTTTCTATCAATCGTCTCCAAGCAGGAATTTTTGCTTGTGTTCATCGGAGGTGTTTTTGTCATTGAAGCACTCACTGTCGTATTGCAAGTTATTTATTTCCACTCCACCAAAGGCAAAAGATTATTTCGAATGGCGCCATTACATCATCATTTTGAATTATGCGGCTGGCAGGAACCGAAAATTGTCGTTCGGTTCTGGGTTCTTGGAATCCTGCTCGCCCTGTTAGCAATATCCACGCTGAAAATAAGATGAAATACAAATTCCTCCTCACTCCTCACTCTTCGCTAATTACTACTCGCTTATCATCAATTGCGATTATTGGCTTGGGCAGAGTCGGACGATTTGTCAGCCAATACTTAATGCACAATCAGAATTATGTTTATGGCTATGACGATAAAAAAAATGTCTTTATACAGAGAGAAAATAAACCATTGGTAAATAATAAATTGTTCAAGCCAATAGCCGATTATCAGCTTATAACAAAAAATAAAAAACTTTCATTTGCTGTTTGTAGTCCGGGAATTGCTGATATGCACCGTGCAGTTCAAACGCTAAAAAGAAATAAAATACCGATTTTTGATGAAATTGAATTTACCTACAACCAACTTATCAACTCAAAGACGCGAAGCGTAGATGAAGCGATGCGAACATCAACTCAGAAACTCAGAAACTCATTAATCGCTATTACTGGAACAAACGGAAAATCAACTACAACATCTCTAATGGGTCATATACTCGATACAGCAGGAAAAAATGTATTTTGGGGCGGAAATCTCGCACCCGGACTTCCATTCGTTGTTGCTTTATTTCAGGAACCGAAAGAATATTATGTGCTTGAGACATCAAGTTTTCAACTCCAGCGTACTTATAAATTCCACCCTCATATCACTGTGCTTTTAAATATCACTGCTGACCATCTTGACCGTCATAAATGTTTATCTGAATATCGAGAAGCAAAATTTAAAATATTCGCCAATCAGACTAAAAACGATTATGCAGTTATCAATTACGAAGACATAACTTCTATGGGTTTTCGTAATTTAATACCATCTAGAAAAATATATTTTTCCAGATATCGAAGAACTAACGGTGCTTATTTATATAGAAATTATATTTACTTTAAAAAAGAAAGAATCTGCCGTATTGACGAAGTTAAATTATTAGGCAGTCATTTCATAGATTGTATTTTATCCGCAGTCACTGTTGTTAAATTAATCGGTATAAAAAATCATATAATTAAAAATACTTTACGGAATTTCGTCGGTCTTGAACATCGTCTGGAATTTGTTGCAGAAATTGATAATGTTAAATATATTAATAATTCGATGTGCACAAATCCGTCAGCCGGAGTAAAAACTTTACAGGCATTCAATAAACCAGTCATTTTAATTGCCGGTGGCAAAGAAAAAAATCTTGAAGTTGATGATTATATCAAGGAAATATCGAAAAAATCCCGCCTTACAATACTATTAGGTGATAACCGCAAACGTCTTGGTCATTTATTGGATAAGATTCAATACTCAAATTATATATTAGCTGATTCTTTAAATCAGGCAGTACACATCGCGCGGGAAAAATCAAAACTTAATGAAATCGTCTTATTTTCACCGGGCTTTGCTAGTTTTGACAACTTCGCTAATTTTCAGGAACGCGGAAATGCATTTAAGGAGATTGTTTATGCGCTGGCGTAACACATCGCAAACTACTCTTGAATGTTCGGCCACTGCCCCTTACAACACAACACTCAATATACAAAGCTCGTTCTTTGATATGCCTTTATTGATTATCGCTGTTATATTGACAATGATTGGTTTAATAATGGTTTATTCAGTTACTTTAAACAGCAATTTTATATTTCTTAAAGGTCAGATAATTCGGGTCGCCTGTGGATTTATCGCATTAATAATTGCTTCGATTGTCCCCTATCGCTTCTATCAGGGATGGTTTAAATATTTTCTATTAGCCGGTATTATCGCGATGTTAATTTTTACCTTGCTCTTCGGACGGCAGGTTGCTGCGGTAAAACGATGGAGTGGTTTTTTTCAACCTGCAGAAATTGCCAAATTCGTTTTAATTATCTTTCTAGCTGGGTACTTTACCGACAAAAAAGAAAACGGGGAAAACATTAGTTCCTGGAAAAATTTAATACAACCTTTACTTGCGACCGGCATAGTATGCACTTTACTGTTATTACAACCAGCGGTTGGCACAACCATTATTCTTTTATCCTCGGCCCTGCTTATATTCTTTGTCGCCGGAGTCAAATTCCGTCAGTTGGTAATAATTGTCTTAATTGGAATTGCACTGCTCGGTATCCGAGTTAGCCGCATTAAATATGCTCACGACCGCGTTAAACGCTTTTCCGGCGGAACGACCTATCAGCAAGAGCAATCCCGAATCGCGATTGGGTCGGGTGGTATTATCGGACAGGGTCTTGGTGAAGGCAAACAAAAATTCTACTTTTTGCCGAAACTCCATACTGATTTTATCTTCTCGGGTATAGGTGAAGAATTCGGTTTAATCGGTTGCATTGCGATTTTGTTATTATTTTATTTATTATTCAACCGGGGGATAAAAATCGGCATTGAAGTAAATGACAAATTCGGTCAAATGCTTATTTTTGGAATTATGATTGTCATATTTCAGTATTTACTTGTACATCTTGGTGTTGCTTTATCCATCATACCCTGCACTGGACAACCTTTACCGTTTGTATCGTATGGTGGAAGTGCCCTTGTTACTAATTTGTACGCAATTGGAGTAATATTAAACATCTCAAAACACAGGAGAAAAAATAGTGGCTTCGATACTTATCGTAACTGGCGGAACCGGCGGTCATATATTCCCGGCGCTCTCAGTCGGTAGAGCTTTGGCTAAAATGAATAATAAGCCGGTATATATAGTGCGAAAAAATATGAATGATATTTCTCTAATCGAACAGCATGAATTCTTGTATTATGC
>CAZXRM010000063.1:2563-8010 GCA_964642595.1 uncultured bacterium | reverse complement strand
ATGAACATTGCCAATTGAATCAATTTTAAATAGATAAAAATCATAATTGCCTGCGCCATATGACGAAGTCATTCCGCTAATTCCAAATCCGCCATCGCGGGTTGGTATTGCGCCAACGCCTTCTTCATCCTGTGTACCGCCAAATATTTTTGACCATATACTGTCGCCATTGGCGTCGGTCTTTATAGCCCAGATATCGCTGCTGCCCAAACCGAATGACCAAGTTGTGCCGATAAATAGATACCCGCCGTCCGAAGTTGGGCAGAATCCGCGGCACTTGTCACTATCCGAACCGCCAAAAGTTTTTGACCACTGGGTATTTCCTGAGCCGTCAATTTTAACGATATAATAATCAAAATTACCTGCACCATACGATTTGGTCATCCCGCTAAAAAGATAACCGCTGTCTGGTGTTGGAAAGATATAACCGCATCTTTCTTCTTGCGGACCTCCGTAAAGTCTTGACCATAAAGTATCACCGGTTGAATTGATTTTCAAAATCCAGATATCACCATTTCCTGCGCCGAATGACTTGGTGTCAGTGATGACGATAAAGTTGTTGTCAAGCGTTTTACGCACCACGCAGTAGTTTTCATCCTGATTACCGCCATACGTTTTCTGCCATATTAAATTACCCTGCTCACTGATTTTAAATATCCAGGTATTTCTGCCACCTGCGCCTAAAGATTTAGTCGAGCCCCCAATTATATAACTGTCATCTGCTAATTGCTCAACCCAAAACGCTTCATCTTCATTATTCCCACCAAATGTCTTTCGAAAAGTCACCTGCCCGAATATTGCATCAACTGCGATCGCCCCTAACAATATTATCTGCCATTTACAGACAGGGTGTTTCATAATGACTATATTATAACATAATAATAAAATTGTATTTGTCAATGCTTTATCGTTGACAAACTGATTTAAGTGTAATATACTAATTGAAAGATTCGAATATGTAATCAAGGAAAATTTATGGAAAAATGGAAATCAAGAATTGAAAAGCCAGAACAGGCAGTAAAAGCAATTAAATCCGGACACCGGGTTTTTATCGGTTCGGCATGTGCCGCACCGCAATCATTAGTCAAAGCATTAACTTCGATACCTGCCGAAGATGTTGAGATTACTCAGATTTTAAATCTTGGGATTGTTGATTATGCTCAGGAAGCGCTCACCGGAAAATTCCGCACCAATACTTTGTTTATCGGTCGGGATTTAAGAGACAGAGTGCAACAGGGCGGAGCTGATTACACGCCGATATTTTTATCCGAAATTCCGAAACTTTTCCATTCCGGCCGATTGCCGATTGATGTTGCGCTTATTACAATTTCGATGCCGGACGAACACGGTTATTGCAGTCTTGGGATTTCGGTTGACATTACCAAACCGGCAACCGACTCGGCAAAAATTGTCATCGCCGAAGTCAATCCCAATATGCCGAGAACTCTGGGTAACTCATTTATTCATATTGATGATATCGACCATCTGGTTTATTCCGAAGAGCCGATTCTCGAATACACAGTCCAGGCACAGACCGAAATTATCAAGCGGATTGCCAAGAATGTTTCAGACCTGATCGAAAACGGTTCAACGATTCAGGTCGGTTACGGCGGTGTACCGACTGCGATTATTAATTATCTGGAAAATAAAAAGGACATCGGACTGCATACCGAAGTTTTTACTGACAATATCATAGACCTAATCGAAAAGGGAATTATCACCAACCGCAAAAAGACTATTCATAATGGCAAGTGCATCGCATCATTTGCAATGGGCACAAAAAAACTGTACGAGTATCTGGATAATAACCCGTTCTTTGAATTTCATCCGGTTGATTATACTAATGACCCGTTTGTCATTGCCCAGAACGAAAAAATGGTTGCAATCAACTCGGCAATCGAGATTGATTTGACCGGTCAGGTCTGTGCGGACTCGATTGGCTTTAAATTCTATTCTGGTATCGGTGGTCAATTAGATTTTATGAGAGGTGCGGCGCGGTCAAAAGGCGGTAAGCCGATTATTGTCGTTCCTTCAGTCCGTTCTGATGAATCGAAATCAAGAATTGTTCCTTCGTTGTCTGAAGGCGCGGGTGTTGTTACAACCCGCGGTGATATTCATTATGTCGTGACCGAATGGGGAATCGCCAATCTTTACGGAAAAACTATCCGTGAAAGGGCTTTAGCTTTAGTTTCAATCGCTCATCCTAAATTCCGCGCTGAATTACTAAAAAAAGCAAAAGAGTTAAATTACATTTATCAGGACCAGCCCGAACTGCCGTTAGTTCATGCCCGTTATCCGGAAGAACTGGAACTCAATGCAGAAACGAAAGCCAATTTAAAAGTATTTATCCGGCCGGTCAGGCCGACCGATGAACCGCTGGTGCGCGATTTATTTTATAAATTCTCGCGCGACACAGTATATTACAGGTTTTTCTCATATATCAGTGCAATGCCCCACGACAAACTGGCAAAATTTGTCAATGTAGATTATGAAAGCGAAATGATGCTGGTCGCGGTTTTAAAACAAGCCGGTGAAGAGAAAATCATTGGTATGGCAGGTTATGCTTTGGATAAAGCGACCGGACTTGCCGAATTTGCCTTTGCGATTGCCGATGAGTGGCAGAACAAAGGAATCGGCACAGTTCTGTTTTCTTACTTAATAAAAATTGCCAAGATGAAAAATATAAGCGGCTTTGTCGGTTATGTCTTAGATACCAATGTCGGCGCCTACCGCCTGACGCACAAAATGGGTTTTCCAATTAAGACTAAATGGGAAGACGGTGTCTATACGCTGACGATGATGTTTAATGAATAAATCATGCAAATCCTAAATTCTAATATCAAAATCCTAAACAATTTTAAAACTCAAATATTCAAAATCAATAGCGATATCATTTTGAATTTATTTCAGGTTTTCATTTTGTTATTTGGATTTTGGTATTGTTTAGAATTTAGTGCTTCGGATTTAGAGTTTAATTTGTTATGAATCAGAATCTTAAATTCATCTTCTGGCCGCGTTCTATTGCAGTGATCGGCGCATCAACCCGAGCCGGCAGTGTTGGTCAGGCGACATTTGCCAATATATTGATGAACGGTTACACCGGCATTGTTTATCCAGTTAATCCAAGCGTGCGCAGTGTGTTAGGCGTTAAGGCATATCCATCGGTTTTGCATATTCCGGATGAAGTTGATTTAGCAGTTATCATTACACCGGCACCGGCAGTGCCGGAAATTATCGAAGAGTGCGGGCAGAAAAATGTCAAAGGTGCGGTTATTATTACAGCCGGCTTTAAAGAAATTGGGGAGAACGGTGCGAAATTACAGCGGAGGGTCAGAGAAATTGCGGAAAAACACAACCTGTCTTTGATTGGACCCAATTGTTTTGGACTTATTAATTCTGACCACCGGGTCCGGCTCAATGCAACATTTGGCAAAGCATTGCCTGATTCCGGTAATATTGCTTTTATCAGCCAGAGCGGTGCAGTTGGTGTTACGGCGCTTGAATATGCCGAAGCCGAAGGCATCGGACTTTCCAAGTTTGTTTCAATCGGCAATAAAGCCGATATTAATGAAAATGACTTGCTCGAATATCTGGCAGATGACGAGCAGACCAAAGTAATTATTCTTTATCTTGAAGATTTAGTCGAACCCAAAAGATTTATGAATATTGCCAATAATGTCACAGCCGAAATTGGTAAACCAATTCTGGCAATTAAGTCTGGTCGAACATCCGAAGGTGCAAAAGCTGCATCATCTCACACCGGTGCTTTGGCTGGTTCCGATGAAGCATATAACTCATTTTTACACCAGTGCGGAATAATCAGGGTTGATACGGTCAGTGAACTGTTTGATTATGCCAAAGCATTCTCGGGTCAGCCATTACCCAAAACCAGAAATATCGCAATTATAACCAATGCCGGTGGCATGGGAATTATGGCAACTGATTCAGTAATCCGCAATGACTTGCAACTCTCACAGTATTCAGAAACGACCAAGCAGAAACTAAGAGAATTTCTGCCGCTGTCTGCCAGTATTAATAATCCGCTCGATGTGATTGGAGATTCGGATGAAAAACGCTATTCGACTGCTCTGAAAATGATGCTCGAAGATGAAAATATCGAGGGTGTGATTACAATCTGGACACCGACTCTGATGGCAGAAACCAAAACCATTGCCGAGGAAATCGCAAAACTCGCAACTAATTATTCAAAACCGATAATGGGATGTTTATTATCTTTAGAAAATACTAAAGAAGTGATTCAGACCTTGTGGAAATCTAAAATTCCGTATTATCCTTTTCCGGAAACTGCGGCTAAGGCATTAGCAAATATGAGCGAGTTCAGCGAATGGATGAGCATGCCCAAATCTTCGGTCAAGACATTTACGGATGTTGATAAAAAACGAGTCGAAGAGATTATTAAAAAAGGACAAGAGAGGACCCCGGCTTCGATTCTGGAACCAGAAGGATACGAAATTCTGTCTGCATATAAACTGCCGGTATTACCGTTTGCTTTAGCGAAAAACAAAGAAGAACTGATAAAATATGCCAATGAAATCGGTTATCCGGTTGTGATGAAAGTCGTATCACCGGATATTTTACATAAAACCGATGTCAATGGCGTGGCAATTGATATTACGAGCAACGACGAACTCATAAACAAATACAATGAAATGCAGGTAAATATTCAACAACATAAACCGGATGCACGGATTGAAGGATTTTTGATTCAGAAGATGGCGCAATTTGGCATTGAAACGATTATGGGTATTAAAAAAGACCCGCAGTTCGGCTCTTTAATTATGTTTGGACTGGGCGGAATTTATGTCGAAGTTTTAAAAGATGTCAATTTTCGTATCTGCCCAATCAAAGAACTTGCTGCCTTGCATATGATAAAAGATATCAAGAGTTATAAAATACTCAAAGGTTTTCGCGGTAAAGGTCCGGCGGATATAGATAAAATTCAGGAATCTCTGCTCCGGCTATCCCAACTCGCTACTGATTTTCCCGAGTTTCAGGAGATTGATATTAATCCCTTTGTTGTTTATGAACAGGGCAAAGGCGCGAATGCGATTGACTCAAGGTTTTTATTATAAAAATTATAAACCACGAGATTTACACAGATTGACACAAGAATAAATAAAAAGGATTAGAACTTGAACAAAGAACTTATTAAAAAACTGACAATGCTTATCGCATTTTTGTTAGTTGCTTATATCATATATCTTTTACCAATCCATAACATTTCAGAATCGGCGAAGAGAACAATGTGCATATTACTCGTCGCATCCTTATTCTGGATTAGCGAAATTGTGCCTTTGCATATTACATCACTCGTTATATTATTTCTGGAAGCAATATTTTTAACCCCGACTATGGGCGGGAATTTCCGTATATTTCTTGTACCATTCTTTGATTCAGTGATTGTGCTCTTTTTAGGCGGGTTGGTT
>CAZXRM010000063.1:0-2463 GCA_964642595.1 uncultured bacterium | reverse complement strand
ATTTCTTGTACCATTCTTTGATTCAGTGATTGTGCTCTTTTTAGGCGGGTTGGTTCTGGCACAAGCATTAAAAAGATATGATTTGGATGAATGGTTCACATTTCTCATTCTCAAGCGGGTCGGCAATAAACCGGAAAGAGTTTTATTGGGCTTGATGGCAGTCACCGCATTTCTTTCGATGTGGATGTCAAATACCGCAACCACCGCATTGATGATTGGTCTGGTTTTAGTCTTGATTCAGAACATACCTTCTGATGACCCTTTAATTCCGGCTTTGGCGCTTGGCATTCCATTTGCGGCTAATATTGGTGGCTTGGCAACGCCAATCGGAACTCCGCCCAATGCGCTGGCAATGGGGATTCTGCGAAGCAAAGGCATATCAATGTCATTTATCGGCTGGATGGCATTTGCCTTGCCCTTAACCATATTATTGTTTTTACTAATCTATTACATACTAAAGAAAAGTTTTCGCTCGAAACTTACAACGGTTCCGATGATTGAAGAAAAAACGAGCAAATTTACCCGTGAGCAAAAAACAATCTTGATTGTATTTTTAGCAACACTCGTATTATGGTTAACTGCCGAATTACACAAAATACCAACCAGCATCGTATCTCTGCTGCCGGTTATAATTTTCAGCGGTATCGGTCTCTTAAAGGAAGACGATTTTGGCAGAATCGGCTGGGATACTTTAATTTTAATGGGCGGTGGATTATCTCTGGGGATGTCAATTGAAAAGAGCGGGCTCTCCAGTTGGTTTGTCAGCCAGATTAATTTCTCCGCTTTGCCCAATATATTGCTGTTAGTCGGTATAATTTTAATTACTATTATCTTAACCAGTTTTATTTCCAATACCAGCGCCGCCGCGATTCTTTTACCGGTTGCGGTCAGTATGAGTTCCAAACCGGTCGGCTTAGCGCTGGTGGTCGGGCTCGGCGCATCAATCGCAATGATTTTACCGGTCAGCACACCGCCCAATGCGATTGCTTATGGTTCAGGATTAATCAAAATGAAAAATATGGTAAAATACGGCGGTATAATAGCATTTACTTCAGCAATTATAATTGTCGTATTTGTGCAAGTTTTATCAATGTTGGTTTTTAAATAAAATTTATGAAAATATTGACCACGAATTTAAACGGAAATATTTTTATTCGTGAAATTCGCACGATTAGTGTTATTCGTGGTAGATTTGTTTTGGAGGAATAATGGAAAGCGTGAAAAGAGAAGCCTGCCCCAAATGCAACAGCACAAACCTGATTAACTATGTCAAAGTAAAGACCGGTGATAATATCCGGGTCTATGTTGAATGCGTTAATTGTCATACCTTTGTTGCCCGCTATACGCTTTTGACTTACACTTCGGATAAACCCTATGAAAAATTACTAAGACGGCTCAAATGCCTGGAATATGCCAGCGGAAAAAAGGCATTGCGCGAACTCGAGGAATACAGCAAGAACATCGAGCAGGAATTTTTAGATGCCAAAACATTGGTTTCAACAGACCAGTCAAAAACAGTCGAAGATATGATTAAAGAAAAATACGACAAACAACTCGAAGATAAAAACTGCTGAAAAGTAAACAATTAACCACAGAAATAGCAGAGAAATCAGAGAATAATAACCACAGATAAACACAGGTGGACACAGATAAAACCAAAATGTCATTCTGAACTTGATTCAGAATCTCAAGCCACAGAGAAAACAGAGAATAGTAACCACTGAGAACACTGAAAACACTGAACAAGTCAATTGTAGGGCAGGGCTTTAGCCCTGCGAAACCATAAAGCAATGTATCATCAAACACAAAACGCAGAAATATAACCACGAAAACACGAAAGGCGCAAAAAGTAAAAAATCTCGAACCACAGAGACAGCAGAGAAATCAGAGAATAGTAACCACAGGCATGTCCCGCACCATTGAAAATCGGTGCGTGGATAAACACAGGATGAACACAGCATAATTGTCTTTGCGAGCCGAAGGCGCGGCAATCTCAAACCACAAAAAATTAACCACTGAAAAAATTAGCCACGGATGGACACGGATAAAAAAATCAACCACTGAAAATACGAGCAGTATGTCATTCTGAGCCGAAGGCGAAGAATCTCTCTTTTTAACCACTGAGGACACTGAAAACACTGAAAAAGAATCAATCGCGGATATATCCCGAATCATTGACCAATCATCAGTCTTTTAATCTTTAAATCTGTAATCTTCTAATCTTGAAATCGTGTTTCCCGTAGGTAAACACCCTTGACAAACAGGATTTTAAGGTTAAAGTATTAAATTAAATGTCGTTAACTAAAGAACAAGCAAAAGAAAATCTCATAAAATTAGTTGAAAAGTATCAAAAGGTTGCGGAACAGGGTCGAATAAACGAATACAACGAAGAAGCGACCAAAACCGCATTTATCCAGCCGTTATTAAAAGATGTGCTGGGCTGGGATGTAAATAATTTTGACG
>CAZXRM010000062.1:0-8090 GCA_964642595.1 uncultured bacterium | reverse complement strand
TTGCTTTTTTTTCTGCATCTATTTTCGCCTGTTCCAGTTTCATTTTACTTTCTTGTTTTAGTCGTTCTTTAGTTTCAGATATCAATTTATCCATACCTGTTTTAGCATTGTCAAGCATTTCTTTACTTTTTAATTCTGCTTGTTTGATTAATTCTTCAGCTTGTTGTTCGGTTTTTTTAACTTCATTAATTAAATCGATTTCCATATTTCCAGTCTACAAAATTCAAACTAAAAGTCAATTAACTATTTAATATTCAGATAATTTGTTATATTTGCATTTTTATTTAATATTGGCTTGATTTTACCTTTAACCGATGTTGCTATCGTTGTCACGCCTGGTCCATGACCGGCAATCACGCAATTAGCATGAACTACAACCCCCACTGAAACAGCGCCTTTTTTATAACATCTGCCAAAAGTATTATCCGTATCTTGTAAACAAACGATATCGCCAAATCGTAAAGTATCGAGTTTATACTGTTTTATTGCAGATGGGTCTTGCGTTGTAATGTCATAATCACCAGACGCAGCAGTTTCACTACCTAAACCAGAACCCATAATGGTTGGTGGTAAAATATGTGTTACCGGTAATTCAATATACCCATTCTTTGCTTTGGGATTTATTTTCATAAAAAGATTCGGGTCAATATTAAAATATTTCACATCTGGTGTATCAAATACTTGAAATCCTTGTCCCTGTGCCCGAATTTGAATGTAATCGCCAATTGCCAATTTTTCGATAATATCTTTTGTAAAATAAACTAAAACATGTTCAATCCCGCCATGTTTGCCAGTTACAATACCTTTTTTACCTTTTGCTGCCCCGGACAAAACATAAGCGCTATTCCCAATACAAGTATAAACATTGAGCGCCCGGTTTTCACTTTCATCCTTGTTTTTAACAGATACACCCGGTTCAATATGGTCGCCAACCCAGCCGAAAACCAAGTCTCCAACTTTTACATTATAAGTTATACCGCCGGTACCGGGAAACACTGTTGCCTCCCCCTCGTGCGTCAATCTATAATTGTTACGTCGAGTCGGTGATGCAATCTGACCAATAACTGAAATCGTTATAATTTTATTTATATTAGTTTTTAACATACGTCTCCTTTTTTATATTAATTCTTTGCTCTTATTAAATCCTATTTCTATTCCGCGTTCATTTAATTCAATGAATTTTTTATTTACTGTGTTATTAATAACATTTATTAACGCTTTTTTTGATACTATACCAGTAATTGCGGATAATGCACCAAGCATAATCATATTAGCAACGACTGGTGATTTTAATTCTAAACTAGCAATATTGGTTGCCGGTAGTTCGTATTGTTTGGGATGTGATGATAATTTTACCATTCCTGAGTCAACTATTACTATTCCATTTTTACTAATTGTTGTCAAATATTTATCATAACCTTCTTGTGACAAAGCAATTAATATATCAGGATTTTCACTGAACGGTGCATCAATAAATTCATTACTGATAACAATCTCTGAACTGGTCAATCCGCCGCGTGCTGCTGAACCATAAGAACCAATCGCGCTTCCTTCTTTGCCGTCAAGGACCGCGGCATAGGCAAGCAATTCCCCTGCTAAAATAACTCCCTGCCCGCCAAATCCGGTTATTTTAATCTTACTCATTAAACTCACCAATTACTACTTTACCGACAAGTTCTTCTTTTTTCATTGTTTTTGCTGAGTCATAGCGAATTGCACGAGATTTCAAATCATTAAACATCTCAAATAAAGTCGGTTGTTTATTTCGGCGTCCGAATTGAGTTGGACAGGGTGAAACAACATCAATAAATGAAAATCCATTCGTTGTTAATGCTTTTTTAATAGAATTAATTAATGGCTTAATATGATAAACCGTATATCGAGCAACATATCTTGCATCACAAGCACTGGTTAATCGGCATAAATCAAACGGCTCTTCGGGATTTCCTTTGGAAGTTGTCATCGTCCTGGCATCTTTTGGCGTAGTCGGTGAAACCTGTCCACCGGTCATACCATAAATACTATTATTCGCGCAGATTACGGTTAACTCGATATTTCTTCGTGCGGCATGAATCAAGTGATTACCACCAATTGCTGCCAAGTCACCGTCACCAGAAATCACAACTACTTTTAATTCTGGATTAAATAATTTTACACCCGTCGCATAGGCAATTGGTCGTCCGTGAAGCGTATGTAAAGTATCTGCGGCAAAATGCGGACTCGGAATCCAGGCACCGCAACCAATGCCTGAAACAAACACCATTTTATTAAAATCCAATTGTAACTCGTCAATCGCTCTTAAAATTGCTCCCATTAAAATGCCATGTCCGCAGCCCGCACAGAATGGAGTCGGAAAAACTTCCGGTCTTAGATATTTGATTAGTTGTTCACTCATTTAATATATTTCTTTGCTTCTTTATATATTTCTGATGGATATAAAGCTTCACCTTGTATTTTAGGAATAGAAATTACTTGTTTATTACACAATGTTCGTTGCACCTCTAAAACAAGTTGCCCTTGATTCATTTCTGGAACAAAAATGACCTTGCATTTTTCAGCAGCACTTTTTATAATATCATCAGCAAATGGCCATATTGTTTTCAGTCGTAATAATCCTGCTTTGATTCCTTCATTTCTTAACTGTTTCACTACCGCAAAAGAACTTCGTGCTGATATGCCGAAAGATATAAATAGATAATCTGCATCGTCTATTAAAAAAGATTCGGTTTTAATAATTCTATCTTTATTGTTGTCAATTTTATTGCAAAGTCGTGTTACTAATTTATCTTGAATAATCGGGTCAGCAACTTTTCTGATGCCAAACTCATCATGGGTCGAGCCAGTTACTAATAGTTTTGCACCTTGTCCGAATATCGGCATTGGCGGAACACCATCATCTTCTATAGTACCAAAAGGTTTATTGGAAAGTGCGCTGTTGCGATTAAATATCTCCAAATCTGGGTTAATGGTAAAACTTTCTTTTAAATGCCCGACAACTTCATCGGCTAAAAGAATAACTGGCACCCGATATTCTTCGGCTAAATTAAATGCTTCAATTGTTAAATCGTACATCTCTTGGACTGACCAAGGTGATATCCCGATAATTCGATGGTCACCGTGAGCGCCCCATCGTGCTTGCATAATGTCACTCTGACCAGGTCGGGTTGCTTGACCGGTCGCTGGACCAGCCCTTTGAACATTGACAATCACGCACGGTGTTTCGGTCATTATTGCATAGCCTATCCCCTCTAACATCAAACTGAAACCCGGACCGGATGTCGCAGTCATCGCTTTTGCTCCTGCCCAGGATGCACCAATCATTGAGCAGATTGAAGCAATTTCATCTTCCATTTGCACAAAAACACCATCAACTTCTGACAACCGATTGGAAAGGTGTTCCATAATTTCGGATGATGGGGTTATCGGATAACCCGCATAGTAACGACAACCCGCTACCAAAGCGCCTTCCGCACAAGCAATATTACCCTGCATAAAATATTTTTTTGGTGCTAATAAACTTTTATTTATTGACTTTGGCATTTATATAACACTACGAATGGTCACGAAAATATTATTATAAAAACGCAAAATGTTATGATTTGTGTTCATTAGTGTTTATTCGTGGCTATGATTTTTTTCTTTTCTATGGTAATTGCTAAATCCGGACATAGCAATTCACATAAAAGACACTGGTTACACACATCAGGGTTTTTAATTATTATTTGCCTAAATCCTTTAGTTGACACATATGATTCACGGTCATAGACATTTTTCGGGCAGATTTCAATGCATAAACCACAACCTTTGCACCAGTTATGATTTATTTTAATTTTTTGCATAATATTTATTATAGTTAGAATTTATCGCAGCGTCAAGAATAGCAAACTAACAAATTACTTGTTGGGTTTATATACTTGCCGTCCAGTTTGCCAGTCATCCCACCATTCAATTTTTTTAATAATAATTTTTAATAAACAAAATACCGGTGATGCGGGTCCATTATTAAAGAATTGCGACATATCATAATTGGCTAATTTCCAGATTCGTTTCTTTACTTTTAAATCATTAATGATTTTTGCTTTTCCAAAAACAATTGCTGTCTTATCACCGTTTGGTTGTGAAATAAAAGCAAGACACACTTTAGGATTTTTCTTTACCTGTTTTACCTTTCTTGACGAAATGTATGTCGCGAGCCAGATTGATAAATCATCTTCAATTATCGGTGTCATTGAGCGGATTATTGGTTGCCCATTATCATTTGTTGCAAAATATGTGTGGTTTTTTGTCTCTTTGATAATTGACAATATTCTTTTTTTTATATCATTTTTCATAATTTACCTGCGATTCGTTCACCTGAACCGGCAATATTCATCTCCTCACGGTATTTCGCCACGGTTCTTCTTGACAATTTAATATTTTGCTGACCTAATAAAATAACAATCTGGTCGTCGGTATATGGATTGGCTTTTTCTTCGGTATCAATCAATTCTTTGATTTTCTCTTTGATACTGGTCCGGCTGTATTCACCAATTCCGCTGGTAAAGAAAAATCGCATTGGAAAAATACCAACCGGCGTTTCGACATATTTATTCTGGACTGCACGAGATACGGTTGAAATATGGACATTCAGAACTCCCGCGATATCTTTAATTAAGATCGGTTTAATATACTTTTTACCATGAACGAAGAACTCTTTTTGGTTTTCAACAAGATATTTTAAGATATTTTTTAAGAGAGTTTTTCTTGATTCAATACCTTTAATAATCATTAATGCATTCTGTACCCGTTTGCGGGCGAAGTCAACTTCTTCCTGAGTAAAACTTTTTGGGTTCAAGATAATCTCACGGAACCGTGGAGCAACACGCAGAACCGGAAATGTTTCATCATTGATATTGGCAATAAGATTTTCACCCTGCCATTCGATTGAAAAATCCGGTGCAATATATTCGGCATGCGTATCCGAGTATCTTCGTGCTGGTCTTGTTTCCAGACTATGAATATGTGAAATTGCATGAGCTAATTGTTCGTCATTGATTTCAAGTAGTTGTTGTAATTTACTAAAATTCCGTTTAATTAATATATCGTAATAGTCGCGAATCATTCTTATTTCCACACTATTTGCTTCAAATCCTACAACCTCCATTTGGCAGACCAATGCTTCTTGAAGATTTTTTGCTCCGATTCCACCTGGGTCGATATGTTTAATGATATCTAAAATTTCTTGAGTATGTTCTGGTGCAGACTGAAAATGCTGCGCTATTTCTTCGGTGGTAATTGTCAAAAATCCGTCATCCGAAATATTGCCGATTATATATTCGGCAATCGCATAATCTTGTTCCGGTATAAGGTTTTTTACAATCGGCAACAGAGTATCTTCAAAACTACTCCTTGTATCCGGTGTTAATTCAAATTTGTCGGTTGTTTCATAAGTTTCGAACTCCTGGAGTAATGAATAATTGTCATCGCTGATTAAATCCGCAATATCAAACTCGTCTTCATTACTTTCATTCTCGGTTTCATCCGTTTCTTGTTCCTGACTATCTTCGCCCTCTTCACTTAAAATTTCCAGTACCGGATTCTGCTGAATTTCGTTTCTTATTAAAGTTTCAAGTTCGATATTCGGCAATGCGAGAATTTTTAAATTAAGCAGATGTTGAGGTGTAATTACCTGTTTTAACTCGAGATGAAGTTCCTGTCTCATTTTATTCAATCAATTTCATCCTATCAATCTAAATACGAAATCTATCACCTAAATAATGTTCACGAGCCAATGGATTATTTATCAGTTCTTGTGGTGTTCCGGATATTAATATTTTTCCGTCATACATAATATAGGTATGGTCAGTAATTTCGAATGTCTCGCGGACATTGTGGTCAGTAATGAATATACCCAGACCATCGGCTTTTAATTGTTTTATAATATCTTGGATTTGCGCGCGGACAATCGGGTCAATACCGGTAAATGGCTCATCTAATAAAAGAAACTTGGGGTTTGAAACCAGCGCGCGTGCCATTTCCACCCGTCTTCGCTCACCACCAGAAAGACTATTTCCCTTTTGTTTTGCTAGGTGTTTGACATCAAGTTTGGTCAAAAGTTCATCAACCTTTGAATGTCGTTCGGTCTCGCTATCATCTAAAAGTTCCATAATTGCTAATAAATTATCTTCAACCGATAATTTTCTAAAGATTGATGGCTCTTGCGCAAGATAACCTAAACCCAGTCGTGCTCTTTTATACACGGGTAGATTTGTAATATTACTGTTGTCAATAAAAATATTTCCGCCTTCGGGTTTTATAAAACCGGTCACCATATGAAAAGTAGTTGTTTTGCCGGCGCCGTTTGGTCCTAATAACCCGACGATTCCACCCTGCTTAATCTCGAGTGAAATCTCATTAACAACTTTTCGCATACCGTAACTTTTACTCAGATTTCTGACCGATAACTTTGAAATATTTTCCATCTAAAATTCCTTTTTTGAAACATAATTACCGGTGACTAAATTTATTGAATCGCTCGAAATCCAGATATTATCTATTTCACCGTCTTTATAGTTTATTGATAAGTTTGACCCAAAGACTCTGACCGTTCCTTGTTCATCAGTTATATATTTTCCTTGAGCGTTATTAAACACTTTAATCGTTCTTAATGATGATTGGTCTTGAATATCAAGATTACTGTCCTGATTAAAAAAATAAAAACGAATTGAATTTCCAGACAACCAGTTTTCTTTGTCCAGTACCCTTGGATTTCCTAAAGCAAAACCCGAATCTTCCTGGATGAAAAACAATAAAGTATCGCATTTCAGAATACTCGTATTGGTTTGTGCTGACACACTCTCGATTGCCCAGAATTGCGATTCTCGGTTCTTTAAAATCATTTTATTGCTGGTAACAACCGTTGTATCGCTTCGCTCGATAAATAAAGTCGGAAACGAATCAACCGAACCGACTGCATCCGTAAAATTATAGTCACCGGTTTTACTCATTATTCGTATATTTTGTAATTTTTCTCGGATTGATACATTATCATACGCACGGACAAAATTTTTCCCTTGTTCAAATGTCATTAAAGTAGTATTGATAAGCAAAGTATCGGATTCGACTCGAACATTACCTCTTAAAGTAGTTATTTTGGCATCAAAATCATAATAGGCAGTATCAGCTGTAATATTTAGTTGCTGGGTAGTAATAAACAGCGAATCATAAACCTTTGCCTTATTTTCTCTTTCAAAGAAAATAGCTTTCTTACCGATAATTCGTGTATTCTTGTCGGTAATAACAATTCCTTGCGGAAAAACGGTTGTTCTCCCTTGCGGAGTTTCGACAATCTCCATCTTCGGTGCGGAAATATCCGATGAATAGCAAATAGCAAATAGCAAATAGCAAATCGAAAAAAATATGAAACCACGAGATTTCACAAGATTGACACAAGACCCTAAAAAAGAATCTGTGGAAATCTGTGTAATCTGTGGTTTAATTCTTCTAAAATTCATAATGAGTTTTACCGGTAACACTACTTTTTATTTCAATCTTTTTCATTGCCGCATCCGATATTAAACCCTGTCCTTCGATTAAACCTTGCTTGGTCTGAATATTAACCCAAGCGTCAGTCAGAATAATCTGCGATTGATTGTTCCAGACCAATGAATCGGTTTTAAGAATTGTGCTGTCTGAAGTCTGAACCAATACCGAATCCTGAGCCAAAAGGTCAGATGTTTTATTATTGACCTGACCGCGTAAAGCATTCAGCGTTGATGAAACCGAACCGTCTTCATTGTAGAAAACAATGTATGGTTTGGTGACAGTGATTTTTTGAGGTTCGTCATAGACATACGCTTTTTCCGCGTATAAACGGTATAATTTCTTGCCGGATGTGCTTTCGTATAACTGAAAATCAGTTACAATCTGCGACGGCAGGGTTTCAGACGGCACTGGTTTATTATTGGACGGACAATTTAAAATTATTAGAAATAATCCGCCTAATAACAATAAATTCATTTTTATTATACGTTTTCTATACATATTACTCTATTATATTTTTACCGTTGTTTTTACAACTGTCAAGAACTTTAATTAGGTCGTGTTTTAAT
>CAZXRM010000061.1:5143-8165 GCA_964642595.1 uncultured bacterium | reverse complement strand
ATGTCAAACTCAACTCGAAGTTTAGCCGCAAAATTAGTCGGCGCATCTTCGGACGAGATTTGTTTTGTGCAAAATACCAGCCAGGGTATTATTTATGCAATCGGTTCGATTAACTTTAAAAAAGGTGATAATATTATCTTGATGCAAGATGCATTTCCGACTAATGCTTATCCGTTCAATTTTCTTTTGCCCGATGTCGAAAAGCGGTATGTCACAAGCAAAGAATTGATTGATAATCCTGATTGCATTCTAAAATTAATTGACAAACGAACCAAGGCAGTATCTTTGGATTGGGTCAATTTTCTAAATGGTATCAGGATTGATTTAAAATATATTTCTCAAATCTGCAAGGAACGAAATATTTATTTAATTATTGACGGGATGCAAGGATGCGGTGCGGTTAAAATTAACCTCAGAGAAATTCAGCCCGACTTTTTCTCGTCTGCCGCGCCCAAATGGCTATTGGGTCCGCACGGCATTGGAATTTTATATGTAAATAAAAATACTCTGCCAAAACTAAAACCGTTTAACTTGGGCTGGCTCAGCGCAGACTGGAATAATTTCTATGATATCAAAACCCCCCGAAAACTTAAAACCAGCACTGCTCGGTTCGAAGAAGGCACGAAAAACTATCTTGGGATTGTCGGATTTAAAGAATCATTGAATCTGTTCGATGAAATCGGTATAGATAAAATCGAATCGCAGGTTTTAGATTTGACTGACTATTTAATCAGTAAAATTAATAATCCTGAAGTTGAAATCATCACACCGCTTAATAGAAATAGTCGAGCAGGCATTGTCAGTTTTAAAAAGAAAAACATAGACAGCATGGAGCTTTATAAGAACTTAAAAGAGAAAAACATTATATGTTCTTTACGAGATGGATATCTTCGCATCTCACCCCATTTTTACAACACCACGCAAGAACTCGACCGGCTGGTTGAAATAATTCAATAAAAATAAAAACGCCGGCAGGTTTAGTACCGGCGCTGTTTAAATTATATTTGAATTATTTCCCGCCACCCAACATAATACCAGCAGATGCAAATAAGCCGTTCGGTTTCGGGTCTGGGTCATTGCCAATCGAACCGAGATTTTCTACGGTCCAGGGACCGCTCATCGGGGACCACATATAACCACCTTTTAATGATAATCCGAAAAAGCTAATCGGAATATCAATTGAAAGACCAGGATACATTGCGAAACCACCTTTCGACGCGGATGCAATGCTCCACGGAGAAGTAAGTAACCCATCCAAAGATGTTGGTCGGTTATATTTTGGTGTTATTTTTAAAGATAGACCATATCCGCCAATTCCGATTAGAGGCGTAAGCATAAAATGTTTGGTACAAATAATTGAATAGCCAAGTTCAAAAAATCCTGCACCGTAACCGACTTCGACATCCAGGGATTCGTTGCTAACCGTTTTCGCTCCACCCATACCATATCCGCCAATTCGCATTCTTTTTGCCTGTCCCCATCCACCACCGCCAAATTCAAATTGTGGTTTCCCGATTGTGTCAAGATTATGGTTTCTGAGAAGGGTGTTTAATTCCTTATAATTAAAGAAAGTAAAGCCAGGTCCGAAATAACCGGCACCACGACCATGCCCGTGTTTTCTGCCCATAATTTTAATATTCATTTTTGGTGCAGTCTGAGATAGTGGTTTTTTGCCAAGTATAACTTCACTTGTTTTTTCAACGCCACTCGACAATATCTTTATTGATGCAACATCACCGGGCTTGGTTAGTTTTAAAACATCAATTAATTCTTGAGGAGCAGCAACCGGTGTGCCGTTAGCCGATAAAATAACATCACCTTCACGTAATTCTGCATCTTCGGCCGGACTATTTTCAACTACATCTTTAATCACAAGTTTACCATCATTTTCTTCAGTTACAACGCCCAAGAATCCATAAGCCGGCTGCGGAGGCATAACCATAAAGTCTTTTTGCATCATCGGCATTTCCGGCATATCGGGCATACAGGGCTCCATTTTCTTATTGCAGTGAGGGCAGACTTCAAGTTCCATATCTTCTATTCCGCATTCTGGACATTTTCCCATCACCTGCATCTTTTTCATTTTCATCATCGGGCATTTTTCACCAAGCATCATTTTGCATTTATCAAGTTCCATCATCGGACAGCATTCGGACATCGGTATCTTGGTACCGCATTTCGGGCAGGTTATATCTTTTCCCATCATTGGCAGTTCGATATCAATATCTTCATCGTCGTCATCGGTTTTAACTTTTATTTTTATTTTTTGCTCTTGGGTTTTAGGCGCTTCACCCAAAGTAACATCTAAGGTCTTTTCTTTGTCGTTGACTTTGACCTTGAGTATGGCAACATCTTTCGGTTTTGTACCTTTAAGCGCATCAATTAATTCGTCCGGTGTTCCGACCGATTTTTTATTGACTGCCATTAAAATATCACCTTTTTTCAGGCCAATCTTTTCGGCGGGGCTTTCGGGTACCACTTTTATTATTGTCAATCCTTTATCGGTCTTTTCGGTAACAACGCCTAAAAATCCGCGGTCAGCATCGGGTATTTTAACAATAATCTTCTTTTCGACTTCTTTATGCGTTTCGCAGTCGTCACATTTACCGGTTTGTATCAATTTGCAGTTTTCCGGATTTTCTTTGCACTTGTCGCACGGCCCTTGCTGTGCATAAGTTGGTATTACCAGTATGCTCATTAAAAAGAGCACGGGCAATATAAGTTTTATAGATTTTAACATAAATCCTCCAGTTTTTTTATTATAAATTTTTCCATCTAATATATTATACGATGATATGTCAAAAAGGTTTCACTAATTTTCATTTGCCAGTTTTTCCATATCACTGAGCATCTGCAGGGTTTCTTCCGCATCTTTTTTGTCAAGGATGTGAATCGCGAACCCCGCATGCATAATAATATAATCACCGATTTTTGCTTCCGGACAGAGCATAATATTTGCTTCTCTTTGGACACCCGAGACATCAACCATTACGGTATCCCCTTTTTTAGAAACAATCTTTGC
>CAZXRM010000061.1:0-5043 GCA_964642595.1 uncultured bacterium | reverse complement strand
AAAACACGCGGTCTTTGATATTGACCCCGAGTTTCTGGGCAACGACCGGACATTTTGCCATCAGAATAAAAAAGCAGTCGCGCTCGCAATCAACCAGTGATTCAAAATTAGCATGTCCTTTGGCAATTACAATATCCGCGTTGTCAAATGTTTCATTGAATTCGTCGGTTGTGCACTCAAAATCAACACCCAGGTATCGGCAATCCTTTTGTTTTTTGTTCACTTCAATAATTTTGCCAAAGGAATCCAACCCGGCAAAAACCGCATCCGGTTTCATTGCATCGTTAAGAATTGGTTGTGATTTTACAACCATTGACAGTTCCGGACCCTTGAGCCGTTCGATTAAAAGTTTATCCAGAAATATTTCACCGCTGTTGTCTAAAATATAGACAATTTTTTCGGCACTGCGGAATTTCTCTTGAAATATTTTATAATTATCAATCTTTAGCGGGTGCATTGCCAGAGTGTTAATCTCATCGAGCAAAGGAATTTTCGGATTATAATTTGTATAGATTTCAGCCGGACCGACATCAATAATATTTCCACACGCCGCATATTTTATCGCGGTATGAATCGGGTCAGATGATTTACTTACTTCTTTCTGCAGTAAACCGTAAATCTTTTTCCCGTTTTCATTCTGGACTTTTTTAACAGTTGCATAAGGGTCGTCGGTATTCAATAACTCGTAAACTGTAGCCAGAACCTGCGAAGTGAATTTCGAGGGCGGGTCCTGCAAGGTTAATTGCGATGCTATTTCCAAAGCGTGACGGCGAATCTGCGATATAATTTTTTCAGTTGCTTCAGCTTCTTTATCGTCCGGACGTAAAGCATAAACTAATCGCTCGCATTGCTTGATAACACAAGGTACACACTGAGGTTCAGATTGCATAATTATTTATATGAAAGATTTTTATAATTTACTACCCAATACTTATGTTTATGGTTTAGGCGGTTCACTCGCCGCGGTCTGTTCCGCGGTGCTGAAATCTATTTCTTTTTCTTCGAGCAGGTTCCGGTCGTCCTTCTTTTTCATAATCACAAGATAAGTTACGGTTGTGCCCGAGAACCAAATTGTCATGCCGAATGAAAGCACCAAAAGAATCACCAGATAATAAGCAATCGTTACCAAAATCGTTGCAATCAGAATTGCAAAATTGGACGAGACATAAGCGGTCGGCATGAAAATTGACGAGCCGACCAATCCGTTCATCAACATCTCGGTCAGCCGCGCGCCAATTTCCGGACACCAATATGGTATAGTTAATTTAAATGACGATGCGGCATTATAAATAACATCAACTATTTTATTGCCCATAAAGACCGAAAGGATATTGGTGCTGACATTGACCGCAACCCGGGAAAATGCGGCAAAGATAATTGTTCCGAGTTTTGCCAAAAACGCAACAATTATTGAATACCAGATAATCCGTGCCGGCTGGTCATTGATGATTGAGAAAACTTCAAAGAGTGTGTCAAAGGTGTCAGTTTTGGATGTCGCAACAACCGCCGGGGCGTAGAGAATCGTAAAAACCAATATGATAAATAAATAAACGATGAATAGCGATGCGGCAAATGCCGGTAAAATCATTAAGCCGGTAAAGATTTCGCCAAAATAAGGAATCGCACCGATTAAAGATAATATCAAGCCGGCAATTGCAATCGAGAGAATAAAAAGAATGACCATTGCCGGGCTGAATAAAATTGATTTGGCTTCTTTTTTAGCAAAATTAAATGCCTTGGTCATCTGGAAGAAGTCGTCGCCTTTTAACTGCTCGAAAGTAACTTTGGCAATTGCCGTGCCGGTGACAAGAATCACGCACAGTGCATAAATAACTCCGATTGCCCAGATTACCCATCCGTACCATGCGAGCACTTCGGGAACCGGAAGGATGCGATACAAATCCCAAATTTCTGCCATTGTCCAGCCCGAGGCCAGAAATGCGACATAGGAAAGCACGATATAACCGACCATCGCTAAGATAAAACCCCAGACCATCATTGCCATCTTTTTGGCAGAAAATCCCAATCGGAGGGCACGGAAAATATCTTTATAGTTGAAATGTAGTTGCGTCATTTTTCCTCCTGTTAAAAAATGTTAACACTTTTAAAAAACAAATAGATTGAAAGAAAAATAATAATACCCGCGCCAATCATAATCCAGCGAATCGGCAAGTTTCGCCGATGTAGTGGAATTAACCGACGGCGCTCTTCAAAATTAATCATATATCAGGATATTATGGAAATTGGGCTGTGTCAAGATGAATTTTATTGAATTAACGTAAAATTTCAGGGGTTATAAAGAGACCTTGACATCTTGTCTAGGTTTGTTATAATATTCAAGGTAGATAGAAAGCATCTATTGAAAATTTATTTGGTCTAATTAACGGAATTAGGGAAAGGTGTCCTCAGACGCCCACCCTAAAAAGCATCTTAACCTCCTTCATCGCTATTCAGACCCCGAATAGCGATGCAATGCAAACCTCCTTTCAAGCCGTCTGAGGACTTGACCCCACTTTCCCTAATTCCTTTTTTTTACCATAAAATTTTCATTGATTTCAATCCCCAACCGATTTATCATTAATTAATCCTATGCCGATTAAATTTCTGGTTGATTTTATGCTGGGTAAACTGGCAAAGCAACTTAGAATTCTTGGATTTGATACGCAATACATCAAAGAGAAATATAGTCCGCTATTACTAATAAAACTTGCTGAAGGCGAAGACAGAGCTCTCTTAACCAGAAATACAAAATTAAAGGCATACACCTGTGTGGTTTTTATTGAAAGCGAAAATCTCAAAGACCAGATTCATCAAATCTTCACGCACTTTAAAATTAACAAAGAGACAAAACCATTCAGCCGCTGTTTGATTTGTAATGAATTGCTTATCCCGATTTCAAAACCAGAAGTTAAAGGGAAGGTTCCGTTTTATATATTTCAGACTAAAGACAAATTTTCCTTATGCCCAAAATGCAATAGAATCTTCTGGCAGGGGACACATTTAAAAGATATGAAGAAAAAGGTTAGAAAGGTAACCGCGAAATAACCTTGCAATTTTATACATACAGTAAAAAAGATTTTTAAAATCTGTGTAATCTGTAGTTGTTATTTGTTTCTTGGTTTGAGCAGGTTTTTCAGCTCTTTTTCCGGGTCTAAGGCGATTTGTTTACCTTCTTTGTTTTGCCAGAGTTCAAAGTGGAGGTGGGGTGCGGTTGATTTTCCGGAGTTGCCAACATAACCAATAATATCACCAGCCAAGACCGTTTCGCCTTTGTTTTTAATAGTTTTATACATATGACCATAGAACGAAATATAGCCGTCGTCATGACTGATTTTAGTATAATTGCCATAAAATGTGTCATAACCGATATCTTCAATTTTACCGACCGCAATTGAAAACACCGGGATGCCAAGTTGTGCAGCAAAATCAAGGCCCGTATGCGATTTGCTAAATCCCTGCGACAGAATATAACCCGTGGTCGGTGCAACCGAAAATCTTTCGCCAGCAGTTTTCTGGGCTTCGGGTACGGGCTGGTAAGATTCTTCTAAATTTGCCAGGTCAATCGGCGGCGGATTTTTATCGGCACCAAGCATCAGGGCAATCTTTTCCCGTTCATATTCCAATACTTTTAGTTTGTTCTGTAAATCCGCAAGTTTATTGCCTTCGGCTTCCAGTTCCAGATTTCTGGTATAAAGATAGCGGATTGCGATATTCTGCTGATTTGTGTAATGTAAAAGATAGATGCCAAGCCCGGCCAACAGGACAAGCAGGACACCCCCGGCAACAATTATTCTTATGTGCCAAACCGTAAACCGCCGCTGATAGTGTTTTGTTTTGTAGAGTGGAGTGACGATTACTTCGACTTCTCTTTTCATTCTATTATTAACCACGGATTAGACCGATTGGACGGATTAAGATAATAAAAATCTGTGGAAATCTGTGTAATCAGTGGTTTCACGACTTATCTTTATTACCGGTAATCAAATTGACCAACCTTGTTAAATCATCATCCGAATAAAACTCAATTGAAACATTTCCCCGCTGGGCTGATTTAGTAATGCGGACCTTGGTGCGCAGAAATTCCTGTAGTTTTTCTTCTAGGGCAACCAGATGCACATCTCTTGAAATAGTTTCAGTAATTATTTTCGTGATTCGGGTTCTGGTTTTTACGCCAGGCATGCATATTTTTTCAACATCCCTGACCGATAATCCTTCTTGAATAATCCGCTGGCAGATTTCTTCTTGCTGTTTAGAATTGGTCAAGGCCAAAAGCGCGCGTCCGTGTCCGGGCGTAATTTTACTCTGCATCAGGTAATTTTGAATCGCCTCGGGCAGGGTTAATAATCTCATCGCATTGGTTATCGTCGAGCGGTCTTTGCCGACTTTGTCCGCAATCATCTCGTGGGTCATTGAAAAATCCTGCATCAGCCGTTTGTAGGCAAGCGCTTCTTCGATAATATTTAAGTTGGCACGCTGGATATTTTCAATCAATGCCCACTCGACCATTTCAATATCGGTTACGTCTTTGATAATTACCGGAATATCGGTTAAACCCGCCTGCATTGATGCACGCAGGCGCCGCTCGCCGACGACCAGCTCGTAATTGACTTCGTCCGCATTAACATCTTTGCGCAACCGCACCATAATCGGCTGTAGAACTCCGTTCTGTTTGATTGATGCGATTAAATCGGTCAAATCCTCTTCGGGGTGAATTCTCGGCTGGTAAGGATTGGGTTTGATTTCATTAATCTTTAAATATTTTACAGTGTCGGCCCTGTCTTTGGTTTTATCCGGAGGCTGTGGGATTAAAGCTGAAATGCCTTTACCTAATGCTTGTTTACTCATTTTTCTCCATCTTTATCTATTTTTAACCACGAAGACACGAAAACCCACGAAAGGAATAAAAGCCTAATTTTTCCTTCGCGCTTTCAAACTTTCGTGCTTTCGTGGTAATCTTTTTGTTGTCTTCTTGTGGTTTCATTTTTCTGGATTATTAACTGGTTGTTGGCTGTTTGCTAATTGCTGTCTTACCAGAAATTCCTG
>CAZXRM010000060.1:0-8190 GCA_964642595.1 uncultured bacterium | reverse complement strand
AGGGTTTGATTGGATTTAAGAATGAAAATTAAATCTTGACGAATTGAAAGTTATAGGTATTATAAATTATGGCAAAAAAGACACCATTTTATGAAAAGCATTTAAAATACCAGGGAAGAATGGTTGAGTTTGCTGACCATTTTCTCCCAGTCCAATTTAAAGGAATTATACCAGAGCATAATCGGGTTCGAACGACTGCTGGCGTATTTGATGTTTCGCATATGGGCAGAGTTGAGGTTCGTGGCAAAGATGCGATGAAATTTGTTAATTATATCACGACTAATGATGTGATGAGTCTTGCAATAAATCAAGTTCAGTATTCAACATTTACTGTGCCCGACGGCGGCATTGTTGATGATTTACTGGTTTACCGTCTGCCGGAATTTGTGTATCTGGTAATTAATGGGGCATGTCGAATCGAAGATTTAAAATGGATAATGCAGAATAAATGGAACGGCATTGATATCATTGATAAGACATTTGAGTATGCACAACTGGCAATTCAGGGACCGAAGAGCGAGAATATTATTCAGAAAATTTGCGATATTGATTTATCTAAAATCGGTTTTTACTGGGCAGCAAGAGCGAAAATTGATGGAATTGATATGCTTATTTCTCGAACTGGTTATACGGGTGAAGATGGTTTTGAACTATATATCGAAAATAAATATGCCGAAAGAATCTGGGATGCGATATTTAATGCCGGCAAAGAGTTTGAAATCGAGCCGATTGGTCTTGGTGCGCGGGATACTTTGAGATTAGAGATGAAGTACTGTTTATACGGCAATGATATAACACTCAAGACAAATCCTTTGGAAGCAGGGCTTGGTTTTGTGGTTAAATTGGACAAGCAGAATAATTTTATCGGACAGGACGCGCTTAAAAAAGTCAAAACGGACGGACTGAAAAGAAAACTGGTTGGTTTTGAGATGCTCGATAATTCAATCCCCCGGCACGATTACGACATTATTTGTAAAAGCACAAAAGCAGGTAAGGTGACAAGCGGAACAATCGGACCATCAGTGCATAAAGGAATCGGAATGGGTTATGTGCCGACCGAGTTTTCAGTAGTAGGTACGGAAATAGAAATTGATATAAGAAATAGAATGGCGAAGGCAAAAGTAGTTAAAACACCATTTTATAAATTTGGAACAAGGAAATGATTAAAAAGATTACAGCGATTATCAGAAAGATTACTGCGATTTATAACTTATCGCAGGTCTCGTTTTTTTATCATTATAATCATTATAATAAGGAGTAAAAAAATGGCAGATATAATAATACCAAAGGATTTGAAATACACTAATACCCACGAATGGGTAAAAGTCGAAAATGATACGGCGACAATGGGTGTTACCGATTATGCTCAAAAAGAATTATCCGACATCGTATTTGTTGATTTACCGGAAGTCGGTAAAACCGTAAATCAGGGTGATGTGTTGGGGACAATCGAAGCAGTCAAAGCAGTATCCGATTTTTACTCGCCGGTTTCCGGAACGGTAACCGAATCAAATCAGGATTTGAAATCAGCACCAGATTTGGCAAATAAAGAACCATACGGTAAAGGATGGATGGTTAAAATAAAAGTTGCCAACAAAAGTGATTTGGATAAATTGTTAGATGCAACTACATACGAGAAAACAACAGTTGCCCATTAATTAACAAATGTTCACACCACATACACCAGAAGACAAGAAACAGATGCTCGAAAAAATCGGCGTCAAGTCTTTCGATGATTTGATTGCAGTTATTCCGGAAAAATTAAGATTCAAAGGAAAACTTGATTTACCAGAACCAATGTCCGAATTAGAAGTTTCAAAACTTTGCTCAACAATTGCTGGAAAAAACTCAGACCAGAGTGATTTCATATCGTTTTTGGGTGGTGGAATATATGACCATTATATACCAGCGGTTATAAATCATATTTTACTGCGTTCAGAATTTTATACAGCATATACACCGTATCAAGCCGAAGTTTCGCAAGGGACTTTGCAGGCAATCTATGAATATCAGTCTTTGATATGCGAATTATTTGGTATGGATGTTTCCAACGCTGGAATGTATGATGGCGCATCGGCTTTTGCCGAAGCATGCCATATGGCAAGAAGCATAACCAAAAGAAATAAGGTTTTACTTGCAGATACGGTTCATCCATATTATAAAGAGGTTATCAAAACTTATACTCACGGTTTGAATATTCCGATTATTGACTGCGGATGTGTGCAGACGAATTATGGCCGGGTTGATATATCGCATTTTGCCGAGATGATTGATAATGATACAGCAGCAGTTTTAGTGCAGAATCCGAATTTCTTCGGAGTGCTGGAACCGGTCAAGGAATTATCCGAAATTGCCCATAAAAATGGCGCATTGTTTATTGTTTGTGCTGACCCGATTTCTTTGGGATTATTAAATCCACCAGGAATTTATAATGCAGATATTGCAGTTGGTGAAGGACAGGGATTGGGAATTCCTGCATCTTGCGGTGGTCCTTTGCTTGGTATTCTGACCTGTAAAAAGGATTATGTCAGAATGTTGCCGGGCAGATTAGTCGGTAAAACAAATGATGTTGAGGGAAAACCGGGTTATGTGCTTGTTTTGCAGACCCGAGAACAGCATATCCGCAGAGAAAAAGCAACTTCTAATATATGTACAAATGAAGCGCTCTGTGCATTAGCCGCAACTATTTATTTATCGGTGATGGGGAAACAGGGTATAAAAGAAGTTGCCGAGCAGTGCTATGCGAAAAGCCATTATCTTGCCCGAGAGATATCAAAACTTGATGGTTATTCATTAGCGTATAATCAGCCATTTTTTAAGGAATTTGTGGTAAAAACAAAATCAGAGCCGAGTCATATTATTGCCGAATTGCAGAAAGAAAAAATATTTGCCGGAATAGATTTATCAAAATTTGGTGACCAGTATTCTCATCAAATGTTAATTTGTACTACGGAAAAGAGAACAAAACAAGAAATAGATAATTATATCAGATTGTTAAAGGAAATAAAATGAGCCGGGAGTGCCAGGCAACCAGAAACAAGAGATTTTGTACCTGTACTTATGAAATGTGTCCAAGAAAAGGACGATGCTGTGAATGCGTAATTTATCATCGTCAGATTGGAGAAATACCTGCTTGTTTTTTTACGAGAGTAGCGGAAAAAACTTATGACCGGACAGTAAGAAATTTTATTGATACTCAACATAAACCGGAAAGTGATATCGAGAAAAAATGATTAATCTTGAACAATTAATTTTTGATTATTCTAAATTAGGTCGAAAAGCATACTCATTACCTAATTTGGATGTTAATATAAACATTAATGATATTCCCGAATCAGAATTAAGGCAAGATAATGGATTACCGGAAGTATCGGAAATTGATGTTATCAGGCATTTTATTCATCTTTCGGTTCTGAACCATCATATTGATAAAGGATTTTACCCGCTCGGTTCTTGCACGATGAAATATAATCCGAAAATCAATGAAGATATGTGCCGGCTTAACGGGTTTGCGATGCTACATCCTTTACAACCAGTTGAAACAATTCAAGGTGCTTTGCAGGTTATGTACGAATTGCAGAATTATTTGTGCAAGATATCCGGCATGGATGCGGTTTCTTTGCAACCAGCCGCGGGCGCACACGGCGAACTTACCAGCATTATGATTGTCCGTAAGTATTTTGAAGAACGGGGAGAGCACAGAAAAAAAGTTCTGATTCCAGATTCGGCACACGGCACAAATCCAGCGTCAGTTATGCTCTCTGGATTTTCTTCGGTTGAAATTAAATCCAATGATAAAGGTCTGGTTGATTTAAGTGTTCTGGAAAAAGCACTGGATGATGATGTTGCGTGCATTATGCTTACCAATCCAAATACCTTAGGATTATACGAAAAAGAAATAGAAAAGATTGTCCAGATGGTACACAATAAAGGTGCATTGCTTTATATGGACGGCGCAAATTTAAATGCTTATCTCGGTTTTCATCGTCCCGGGGATGCGGGATTTGATTTGATTCATTTTAATCTGCACAAGACTTTTTCAACTCCGCACGGCGGAGGGGGGCCGGGCGCAGGTGCGATTGGCGTTAAAAAAGAACTGGCAAAATATCTGCCCAAACCGGTAATTGAAAAAGATGGCGATAATTATAAACTTGATTTCAACCGACCGCATTCGATCGGTAAAGTCCAGGGGTTTTATGGTAATTTTGGTGTGATGGTTAGGGCATACACATATATCAGAATGTTGGGCGCGCTTGGTCTCAAAGAAGTGTCGGAATGTGCAGTGATTAATGCTAATTATATAAGAAAATCGTTAGAAGATTATTATGAATTACCGTATAAAGAAATTTGTTTGCATGAGTGTGTTTTTTCCAGCGACAATTTGAAACAATATGGGATTAAAACATTAGATATTGCCAAACGATTACTGGATTTTGGAGTGCATGCGCCGACCGTGTATTTTCCGTTGATTGTTCACGAGGCATTAATGATTGAACCGACCGAGACTGAATCCAAAGAAGCAATTGATAAATTCATCGAAGTGATGATTAAAATTACCCGGGAAGCCAAAGAAAATCCACAAATATTAAAAGAAGCACCGCAGCAAACTCCGATCAGACGATTGGATGAAGTCAAGGCATCAAGAGATTTGAATGTTCGATATAGTAAAAGTAGCGAGAATCGAGTAGCGAGTAGATAGGATTAGAAGATGACAGAAGTAACAAAAGAACGGCGGGATGAGATTTTCAAAAAGATTGCGGAAAAGGTTGTTGAGATGAAATTGACACCGGTTGCAATCGTGATGCTTGAATCATCAAAACCAATATCGTTTGTCGGCTCGCAGTTAATGGTATTTTTTCAACCAATTTATTCGGCAGTCTTTCCAGCCCAACCCTACAATGAAATTGCCACGTTAATGGAAGACCGTGCCAATGTTGAATTGTTAATTAGAGAAATTGAAAAAGTTGAAGATGAAAAAAGAAGCAAAAGAAAGGAACCACAATTAAACACAGATGAACAAAGTAAAAAGAGTTAATACGGTTTATATGTGGTCAGTTTAATATTATGGACAAAAATAAAATTACTCGAATTTTAGCAACGGATTGTGGCAGCACCACAACCAAGGCAATTTTAATTGAGAAACAGGAAAACGGCGAGTACCGTTTAAAAACCAGAGGCGAGGCACCGACCACAGTCGAAGCACCGTTTGAAGATGTAACCAAAGGAGTGCTTAATTCCATTCGAGAAGTCGAAGAATTGTCAGGGAAAACTATTCTTGCCGGTGAAGATATTATCAAACCCAAAAAGAACGGTAAAGAAGGGGTTGATGTCTATATATCAACTTCTTCAGCGGGCGGCGGTCTGCAGATGATGGTTGCCGGTGTGGTTTTAACGATGACCGGTGAAAGTGCAGCACGGGCAGCGTTAGGTGCGGGCGCAATCGTGATGGATGTTATTGCTTCTAATGACGGTCGGCTTCCACACGAGAAAATCGAGCGAATCAGAAATCTCAGACCAGATATGATTTTGCTGTCCGGCGGTATTGACGGTGGAACAATTTCACACGTTGTCGAACTTGCCGAGTTAATCCGCGCGGCTGACCCAAGACCAAGATTTGGCACTGGTTATAGTTTACCGGTAATATATGCCGGTAATAAAGATGCCCGCGAATTAATTTTAAAGACGCTTCAGGATAAAAGTGCATTGGTTATCGTCGAAAATTTAAGACCAGTTTTAGAGCGGGAGAATTTATTGCCAGCACGGCACCGCATCCACGATTTGTTTATGGAACATGTGATGGCGCACGCGCCGGGTTATAAGAAATTAATGGAAATGACCGATGTACCGATTATGCCAACGCCAGGTGCAGTCGGACTTCTGATAGAAAATATGGGTAAGACAGGCAAGATGGATGTGCTCGGAGTTGATATCGGCGGCGCAACGACCGATGTATTTTCGGTTTTCTCAGGCATATTTAACCGCACGGTCAGTGCCAATCTCGGAATGTCGTATAGTATTTCTAATGTTTTGGCTGAAGCCAAAGAAGAAAATATTATGCGCTGGATTCCATTTGATATTCCAGTAGCAGAAGTACGTAATAGAATTCGGAATAAGATGATTCGACCAACCACAATTCCTTCAACTTTGGAAGATTTAAAGATTGAGCACGCAATTGCCCGCGAGGCGCTACGGCTCGCATTAGAACAGCACAAATCAATGGCGGTCGGATTAAAAGGCGTTCAGCAAGAGCGGACAATTTCCGATGCATTTGCCCAGACTTTATCTGGTGAGACTCTGGTGAGTATGATGAGTTTGAATATGGTAGTTGGCTCAGGTGGTATTTTATCGCACTCACCAAGACGCGTGCAAGCAGCATTAATGATGATTGATGCCTTCCTGCCCGAAGGTGTCACCCGGCTGGCAGTTGATAGTATTTTTATGATGCCGCATCTTGGTGTGTTAACCGAAGTCCATCCCGAAGCCGCATATGAAGTGTTTGAAAAGGACTGCCTGGTAAAACTCGGAACCTGCATTGCACCAGTTGGCGAAGCAAAAGCCGGTGCAAGATGTATTAACGTAAAATTTACCAAACCGAACGGACAGAGTTTTGACAAAACCTATAATTTTGGAGATATTGAATTGATTCCATTGGAAAATATTAAAATCAAAGCAACAATCCGACCGGAAAAAGGATTTGATGTCGGATTAGGAAAAGGCAAAGAAATTATTGCGGATATCGAAGGCGGTGTGGTCGGTTTGATTATTGACTGCCGCGGTCGAAGACCGTTTGTTCTACCGCAGGATTCGAAACAGAGAATTGAATCTCTGCAAAAGACCGCAAATGCATTAAACGCTTACCCGGCATAAAAAATGGACATTAAATTTATCCGTAATAATCCAGCTTTAGCAAAAAAAATCTTAGAGCGTCGTCACGAGGCGGTTTCGATTGATGAGATTTTAGAGATTGATGAGAAGCGACGTGCAATAATTCAATCCCGCGACCAGATGCGGATGGAACATAAGCAGATATCAGAAAAAGTCGCAGAACTGAAAAAGAATAAGAAAGACGCGGGCACCTTAATTAAAGATGCCAAAGAATTAAGCCAAAAAATAAAAGATACTGAAACCCAACTTGCGGAAATCGAAGCTGATTTGGAAGATCGAACTAAATACTTACCGAATTTTATTCACGAATCGGTAACGGATGAAGATACAATAGTAGCCGAGTGGGGTAAAAAGATTGAGTTTGATTTTAAACCCGCGGCACACTGGGATTTGTGCGAAATGCATGGGATTCTTGATTTTAAAACCGCATCCAAATTGTCCGGTTCCAGGTTTGTATTATTTAAGGGATTAGGCGCACAACTGGAAAGGGCTTTAATTAATTTCTGTCTTGATTTGCATACACAAAAACACGGCTGCACAGAAATCAGTCCACCGGTTCTAAATCTGGAAGAGTGCTTTTATACAACCGGTTCTTTACCAAAATCAAGGGAAGAAATGTATAAATTTGTTGACGACCCTTACTTTCTGATTCCGACTGCTGAAGTACCTTTGGTCAATCTGCACCGAAATGAGACAATCAATGAAGACGATTTACCAAAATATTACACGGCATATACGCCATGTTTCAGGCGTGAAGCCGGCTCATACGGAAAAGATGTACGGGGAATGATTAGAATCCATCAATTTGACAAAGTTGAATTAGTAAAATTCACCAAACCAGAAGATTCGTATGAAGAGATGGAAAAGATGCGGCAAGATGTTGAAGAGATTATGCAACTTTTGGGAATTCCGTACCGGGTAAAACGGCTGGCGGCAAGCGAGATGGCATTTCAATCAGCGAAAACTTATGATATTGATGCTTATGCAGCAGGTGTTAATGATTGGCTCGAAGTTTCTTCAATATCCAATTGCATAGATTTTCAAGCCAAACGGGGTAATATCCGATTACGCAGAAAAAACGGTAATTTGGAATACGTCCATATTATGAATGGCTCAGGTCTGGCGTTTTCAAGAATATTTATCTGTATTATTGAAAATAATCAGCAAAAAGATGGAAGCATTATAATACCGGAAGTTCTAAGACCATATATGAACGGTCGTACAAAAATAGGTTGATAGTTTATATTATTAAAAATCCTAATATCGAAATCATAAATCCTAAATAATATCAAAATAATAAATTCA
>CAZXRM010000059.1:4724-8578 GCA_964642595.1 uncultured bacterium | reverse complement strand
GGTATGTAGACTATAAAACGATAAAACCCCAATTACATTTATCATATCTCATATTAACAAATAAGTTATTTTTGTCAAGGATTTTTTTAAAACTTCAGAATCAAAGTATATCTACATATTACTTTACTTTTCCGCAAAATACGGATGTTTTAGAAAAGGTTGTTTTGTTGCTTTGCCTTCCTTAGTTCCTAAATTCATCCGCTCGACAATCACCGATGGTGCGACAATCGAAATCGGCAGATAATCTTTACTTGAAATTCCCTGATAAACAAAGTTATAGACATTTTGCTCTTTACTGGCAAAGTCAATATCTCGTAAAACCATCGGAGTCAGACCTTCGAATTTAAGTCCTTTGATTAATTCTTTTTTACCATTCGGATAAAGTTTATAAGCAATTAAAGGCAAAGAAAGTAGAATTCTATCCGTGCTCCAATCATCACTTTCCGACTCCATTTGAAATGCCAATTTTGAAATGACGATGCCGTAATCGAGTTCTTTATTATTGACCAGCGTGATTAGTTCTTTTTCCAAATCATCGCTCGTCTTATTGCTCTTGACAATTAAATTAGATATGCAATTTCTTACCTGTCTGCCTATATACCGTCCGTGTCCATTCGATTTTCTGAATTCTTTGGTCGGTGTCCGGCTCATTGGTGTGTTAATGAGTTTGCCGGCTCGGACAATCTCGATTTTTTCCGGTATTATACCCTCATCATCAATGCTGTAATTTCCAATTAAAGTTTTTTTATCATATTCTTTTAATAACGGGTTATCTTCAACTGAAAAACTCTTGGGCAGAATATTTTTATCAATCTTACCGCCAAGAAAACCGGTGTTTTCACTGCTTGGGTCTGCCACCGCATCCTGCGCGTAAATCGGTTTTCTCGTATCTGAAATACCCTTGCCCAGTAATTCAAAGAAAAACTGGGAACCAGCCAAGCCGGTAAATAAAACCGGTCCGGAATATTCTTCGGCTTCGGCAACCGACATTGTGAGCGTTAAAGTATCGAGCATCGCTTTGGTTTTAGCAATAATTGTATTAATATCCGGCAGGTCTTCCGGCATGTGCCCGCAGAAATTTATTGCATTAGCCAGGCTGATGCCTTCTTTGTTCTGGGTATTCGCAGAAATTTCCAGCGATGTAATAAAATTGTTTTTAAGATATTTGCTCGCATTCGAATTATAAAAATACTCGTTTCGCGCCTTGGCCGTAAATGTCGCTTTCACAGTTTGGATTTGTGGATATGATTTTACTGCATCCGTAATTTGCCTTATATTTTCTTTCCATTGATTTTTATCTATACTCAATGTCTTGGCATCTCCGATATTGAACTCAAATCCGTTTTTAGTAAAATCCGGAATCTGCTCTTTAAGTTGCTTATTTTCCATTGCCGACTTTTTCTTGGATAAAATATCTACCGCTGATTTATAAACCTGGTCGGTCGCCAGCCATATTTCGCGACGGATTACATCATAATCATCATCTAATGGCAAAGAAAACATATTGTCGCTCGATGAATACTCGCCAAATCCCGGTGCCTCGGCAAAATTAGTATTGTCCAGATTAAAATCGCCGACTCTTAAGTCAACTATCAGAAAGCGTCTTTTATTGACATTGTCATTTGTCACCGCTCCCAGACTGCCGGTGATCGTTGTCTTCTCTTCATCAATGATTCGGTATGAAACATAATAAGGTGGCTTTTGTTTGGGCAATTGCAGCCGCGCAGTCGTGCGCTGCAACTCATCCTGCATCGCCTTAAATATCGTCGCCGGCTCTGCAAATACCGATGATATAAACCAAAAACTAAAAACTGACGCAAGGTGTAGCGATAGAAACAACCAACAACTCTTTTTCACCTTTGAACCTTGAACTTTGAACTTCATTTTTTACCTCCAATCGGACTCGGCAAAATCGGTAATTTTTCCTGTTCTTTGGCTTTCTTTTCAACTTCGATTTCGGTAGTCAGAATTGACGGCGCGACTGCTGAAACTGGCACCATTCCTGATTCCGCACCGCAGGTTCCGTTGAATATTTCATAGTCATTGCCAGTCGCCAGTATTTTCGAGAATGAAACAAGCGGTGTTCCGACCATATCAACCCCGCGCACTACTTCTTCTTTGCCGTTCGGATAAACCCGCACAACCAATAATGGCGCAACATTAAACGCCTGAGTCCCTCCCCGACCGGTTGAAGTGAATCCACCGGAGATATCTTTAAAAATCAGACCATAAGGTTTATTCTGCTTTTTGCACTCAGCAATTAATAATTTCTTTAAACTATCATAAGACACCCGATTCTTTGATTCGATAATCAGATTTCCCTGCCTTGATACAACTTTCCGTCCATAACTTCTCCGTCCGTGACCATTCGAAACCGGGAAGTTTTTAATCGACGAACGGGACATCAGGAAATTTTTCAGGACACCGTTATCAACCACCACAACCCTTTGTGATTTCACGCCTTCATTATCGTATTTATAATAGCCGTTCAAATCTTTACCCTGATATTTCATCAGAGTCGGGTCATCATAAACCGACAAAAAATCCGGCAGAATTTTTGTCCCGACTTTATCTTTAAAAGTCTGCCCTTCTCTTTCCAGTTTCTGGCGATGTCCTTCAATCCGGTGTCCGAATATCTCGTGAAAATAAACGGCGCATGACCGGTTTTCCAGAATTGCCGGACCCGAGTAAGGCTCAACCAAAGGTGCACTGCGCAATGCTTTCAAATCATTAATCAGAGCATTGATTTCTGATTTTATCTGCTCATCATTGGGTAATCCGTCTTCGGAAAATGCGAAGAATGGACGAAACAAATATAAATTCATCCCGTCATCGGCTTTGGTATCGGCATAGATTGAAATCCGATAGCGGTTAACACCATCAACAATTTTCGTACCGTCCGTATTGACCAGATATTGAGTATTGGCTCTTGCGGTTATTGTGACGCTCGAATTATATATCCATTGATATTGTTTGAATATCTTTGATAACTCCTTGATGCGCGAAGTCCATTGTCCCAAACCGATTACGGTTTTTGCTTCGTTGCCGATAAAAATTTCCTTGACCGATTTTGAAAAATCATCCGATGTATCTTGTTCCGCGATTTTGGTCGCCTTTTCTGACTTAACTTTCATAATCCGCTCTTGCGCCTTCTTGAACTCTTCATCGGTCGCTTTCCATAAAACCTGCCGAATTGCATATTCATTATTATCAATCGGTATCGCATCGAACGACGATGAAAAAAAATCAAATCCTCCAAAACCATAACCGCCCCGCAATTGATGCGTATTATCCAGTTTATAATTGCCGACTCTCATATCAACTGAAAGAAAACGATTTCTGCTTCGGTCATTACTTGTAATTGCCCCGCACGATGCAGACAGCGTTATCACATCGTCATCAATAATTTCGTACTGCATAAAATAGAGCGGTTCTTTGCCGGTTTTTTTTAATCCCTTGAACGACCGGTTCAATTCTTTTTCCATCGAAGTTAGCAGGACATTTTCCTGACTGTATGCTGATGCAATTGCTAATCCGATAAGACCTATAATAAAAAAAAGTTTTTTTAATACCACATTTCCTCCGAATTTATATTCATTATTACACAATAATTATAAACAAAACAATCACTATTATCAAGACGGTAAAATAATTTGCGGTTTTAAAGAATCCGGATGTTGAATTATATGCGGCTCTATTTTATAAACTTGTTTAATCACATCATTATTGATAATTTTTTCCGGAATATCGCAGGCAATCATTTTCCCTTCGGATAGTATTAACAACCGGTTGCAGACCAGACTGGTTAAATTCAAATCATGCGAAAGAAAAACAATCGTTATCCCCTCTTGATT
>CAZXRM010000059.1:0-4624 GCA_964642595.1 uncultured bacterium | reverse complement strand
TCGGCATCTGTTGCAGATTATTATTCAATATTCTTATGTTACCTTGAACCGGCTTGAGAAATCCGCCGATTAATTTTAATAATGTTGTCTTACCTGCGCCATTCGGTCCAATAATTCCAAAGAACTCACCTTCATTTATCTGAACCGATAAATCAGACAATACCAATTTTTTCTCGTATTTAAAACTTATATTATTAACTTTAATGGCTAACATAATCTTTTAACCACGGATTTGACCGATTAACGGATTAAATAAATTAAAACCATTGCAGATACAAAAAATACAGAATATTTCATTACTATTATGTTTAGTGCTTTCTATGGTTAAAGATAAAATCCGTTTAATCCGTGTAATCTGTGGTTTCATAACTTCTTCTTAAGTAAATAAATAAAAAACGGCACGCCGAATAAAGCAGTAATTACCGACAAAGGCAGTTCGATTGGCGCAATATTTCTTGCGATTAAATCCGTAAACAATAAAAGACTCGAACCTAACAGAAATGACAAGGGTAAAACTTTGTAATGGTCTGGTCCGTATATTATTCTTATAATATGCGGAATACACAGCCCGACAAAACTGATTGCGCCGGTAAATGATGTAACTACTGCAATCAGAAACGATGATGCGATAAAAATATTTCTGGTCAGTTTTTGGGTATCTACACCTAAGCTCTCTGCAACTTCTTCATTCATCGAAAGAATATTTAATGACCGCCATTTACTGAAAAGGTAGAACATCACGGGTAATGATAAAACAAAAACAACAATAAACACTATTAGCAAATCTTTAGTAAAAATAATATTCAAACGCCCCATTAAAAGATATATTATTTCTGCTAGGGGTTTTCGGGAAAGCACCATAAAAAGCATGACCAGTCCGGAAAAAAGAAAGCTCATAATCACACCGGCTAATACTAAACTGATTTTTGTTATTTTCCCTTTGACTCTTGCTAAATTATAAACTAAGAGAATTGTGATTAATGCGCCAAGAAACGAGAAAATCGGAGTTGTGAACACTCCGAATCTACCGATAATAAATCCAATCATCGCCCCAAAACTTGCACCGCTTGCAACGCCTAATGTATAAGGGTCAACCAGCGGATTCTGCAAAAGTCCCTGCAAAACAGCACCGACCATTGCTAAAACACCACCCGCAAAAATGCCGAGAATTATTCTTGGCAATCGAATTTCTAATGGAATTGATAAATTAGATAACGAAAACCCGGTCGGTCCGATGACAAACGACAGGAAAATCGCTACTGCCAGCAAAATAATCAGAAAAAACCAGGATTTAGTCTTTGTCATTATATTAACCACAGATTTGACCGATTAAACGAATGGCACGCATTGTCATTGCGAGCGACCATATAAGGGAGCGTGGCAATCTTACATTAAATGTATCAAGATTGCTTCGTCGCTCTGCTCCTCGCAACGACTTTCTAGTGTATATCCGTGTAATCCGTGGTTCCATGAATATTACTTTCTTTTTCCCCAGATGCCTTTCAGAATATTTGCTAAGTCTTCAACTCCGTAAATAAACCTTGGTCCGGGTCTGAAAAAATAATCCGGATTTAATGTAATGCTTTTACCTGCATCGTCTGACAGCATATCATAAATTCGACCTTTTTTTACTGCGGTTATCTGCGACCAGCCCAATCGTTTTCTGACCTGTGCTTTTCTTGCCGACGGATGTAAAATTAGAATAACATCCGGATTCCGTGCAATCAGTTCCTCGCTGTTTGTCACAATGTATTCTCGGTCAATATCACTAAATACATTTTTAGCGCCGGCATAGCGAATCAAATCATTAATATAAGACAAATTGCCGACGGTCATTATCGGTGTTGCGGATATTTCAATATAAACTTTAGGTGAATCAATGATATTTGGATTTCTCTGCCCAATTTCTGCTAATTTATTCTTAAGCGCTGTAACAAGCACTTGCGCTTTTTCACTTGCATCTAATAATTTCCCAATTTCTAAAATTTCAATCAGCACTGAATCAACTGTTCTTGGTCGAGATGTATAAACTGGAATTTTATTCTGTTTCAATTGTTCGACAATTGTTTTCTGTTCGGGTAAAGTTGCCAATACCAATGTCGGCTTGCGTTTCAGTATTTTTTCCAATGACGGCGAAGAAAAATCACCAACCTTATAAACTTGCTTTGCTCCTTCCGGATAATCGCAATAAATCGTATTTCCAACTAAGAGACTCTCTTTTCCCAGAGCAAATACAATTTCTGTGATGCTCGGCACTAAAGAAATCACTCGTTTATTCTGAGTCTCTTTTTTCGGTTTAGAACAGGCAATAGGTAAAATGACAAATGTCAAAATCCAAATGCCTAATAAAATGACAAAGCCCAAATTTCTAATCTTATAATTTTGACATTTCGATTTTGACATTAGAGATTTTATTTGAAATTTGTAATTAGTCATTTGACATTTGTTGTGGCTTTTTTCCTTTTTGCGCGAATACCAGATATGCGGTATGTGAAATCGTACGGTCGGCTGGTCGAGTTCCGGTAATACGGACTAAAAGTTCCCGTTCGAATAATTCAACCACTTTGATTCGGACAAAACCTTCAAGCTCTAATACCGCTTTGGTTTTTCTCACTTGTTCAGTATTCGGGCTGAGCGAAACAAACGACTGACCGCCTTTCAATGCATCATAACAATGTTTGACTGCAATCCACGGTTCCGGTAGGTCAATAAAAATCGCATCAACATCCTTTTGCATAAAACCTTGTTTTTCGACATCACCGCAGAAAAATTCGACATAATCCGATAACCCTAATCTCGCAACATTTGCTTTAGCATTATCCGAAAATTCCGGTCTTGCTTCATAAGAATAAACTTTGCCGTTGGGGCGTATGAAATTTGTTAAGATTACCGTAAAAGCACCGCTGCCGGTTCCGCATTCGATAACTCTTGCACCGGGAAAAACAAAACTCTGCATCATCATCAGACCGGCATCTTTGGGATAGATAATTGTTGTTGTCCGTCGTACTTTCATTGACAAATCGGCTAAAGTCGGCTTTAAGATAAAGAATGGTGTGCCCATATGCGTTTTTACGACATCGCCAAAATCCTTTTGGAGCACTTCCAGATAACTGATATTTCCTTTATGTGTTGAGAACGCTCCTTTTTCCTGAACTGCGACAACATACTTTGCCCGTTCACTATGATAAAACAATACCAAATCACCTATTTTCAGCATTGTTTATTCTATTATGTAATAAATATAAGTCAAGAATTATTACAAAGTAAACAAATATTTAACTACGGATTAACACTGATTCTCACAGATTCTTTTATTTATCTTGTGCTAATCTTGTGAAATTTCGTGGTTTAATTATTTAATAACAACTATTGACGAATGTGATTTTTTATTTATCCTATAAGTACTTTGAGAATGCGACAAGACTTTAAATTCACGGAGCATGCTTTGGATATGCTAAACGAAAGAGCAATACAAGAAGAATGGGTATGGCGAACAATTGATAATCCTGACAAATCAGAAATCGGAAATGATAATAACACTCATTTTTATAAAGTTATTTCAGATATGAATAATCGGATACTGCACATTGTCGTTAATCATAAAGTTTTACCAAAGAAAATTATCACGGTCTTTTTTGACCGTCGAGCAAGGAGATAAAATGAGATTAAAAGTAGATAAAAAAAATGATGCACTTTATTTTCGATTAGACGAAGCGGCGATAGTTGAATCAGAAGAAGTGCAACCAGGGGTAATTTTAGATTATAACGAAAAAGGTGAAGTAGTTGGTATCGAAATTCTTAATCTCAGTTCTCGAATTCTTCCCGAGAAACTAAAAGTACTTCAATTTGAGACAGTGTAAAAAAGAATATTGTTTTACAAAAACTAAAAAACGATGAATAGAGATATTAATAAACTGAAGTCATTTCGGAAATGGTTTGACAAATTCATCATCAGAAATTATGGGAAACGTTGTTCAGAATTCGAGTGGGATTGTCCATGTTGCCGTGCTAATTTTGTAAAAGAATCGTACAGTAGTTTTGTTGATAATCTGATTGATACTGAGAATTGGCTTAAGAAACAAAAACTGAAAAAGAACCGTAAAAAATTAACTGACCGAACATAAATAAGAAAAGTGAGTTATACCAAGCAAATTAATAAACAGTATTACGATAAATTAAGGAAAATGTGCGGTGAAGATAAATTAAAAGCATTATTTGAATTAAATCGCTTGGTATGGAAAATAGCCGAGGCCGGAATTAGAAATCAATTCCCCAATATTTCGGAAAAAGAATTAAAAGCCAAACTGAAACAAAGACTGCCATATTATTATCAATTCAAATCAAAATTAGACATTAAGCAGAAAATACAAACCGATGATAAACAATAAGCTTACCCCGTACCTATGTAATTGATGCGTGAGTTTCTATGAATTTCTACCGAGTTTCTATAAGTTTCTCGGCACAATTAATAATTGTGCCTCTTGACAACCAACCACTTGGAATTATAATAATGTGAGATTTAATATGAGAAACGAACTAAAAAATCGGGAAGTGTCCCTGTTTTATACCCTTAATAAGTTCATTAGAGTAGTCTTTGAATTTAAATGTGACCTGACCATCTACG